>DATKCX010000422.1:0-6003 GCA_035512975.1 Ilumatobacter sp. | reverse complement strand
AGATGCATCAGCTGCGCGGTCGCGTGGGCCGCAGCGGATCACGGGCGTACGCCTACCTGTTCCATCCCCGCGACAAGGTGTTGTCGGAGGAGGCGTACGAACGGCTGAAGGCCATCGGCGAGGCCACCGAGCTGGGCTCGGGCTTCAAGATCGCCATGCGCGACCTCGAGATTCGCGGTGCCGGCAACCTTCTGGGCCAATCGCAATCCGGTCACATCGCGGCAGTTGGCTACGACCTCTACTGCCAGATGGTCACCGAAGCGGTCGCCGAGATGAAGGGCGAACCGATCGCCCAACCCAACGAACTCAAGCTCGACATCCCCACCAACGCCCATCTGCCCACCGACTACGTCGCCAAGGAAGAATCCCGACTCGAGGCGTACCGACGACTGGCAGCGGTGACCACGAACGCCGAGGTCGACGACATCCGCACGGAGTGGGAAGACCGCTACGGGCCGCTGCCCGCTCCCGCGGAGTCGCTGCTGATGGTGGGCAGACTGCGCGCCGAATGCAATCGGCTCGGCGTCACCGACCTCCAGATCACGTCCAGCGACGCACGGTTGTCGCCGGTGCAGCTCAAGCTGTCGCACACCACTCGGCTGAAGCGCCTGTCGAAAGGCGCGATCTACAAAGAAGACCTCGAGCGGCTCGTGATCCCACTCCCCCGTGGCCGCGATGCGGCGGAGTTCCTGGTGGGCTTCCTCGACGAACTCATCCCCGAGACAACAACCGTCGCAGCGAGCGCGTCATAGCGCTGGGCCGTTCGGTCGGTAGGTTGTGCGGCGTGAATCGTCCGCTCCCCCGACGTCTTGTTCCCCTCGCGCTGGCTGTCGCAGCCATGTCTGCGCTCTCTGCGTGCGCAACGTTCACCGACGACAACGTCGTCGCTCGGGTCGGCGACACCGAGCTCAGCCACGACGACCTCGCAGCCATCCTGCGCAGCGTGGAAGGCGACGACGCAGTGTTCGCCCCGATGAACGACGACAATCGAACCGACGATGCGACCGATCTCGTGCGGGACTGGATCACCGATCGACTGCTTCGCGACGACCTCACGGCCGCCGGCATCCAGATCGACGCGCCGTCGCCCGACCTCACCGGCGAGACGATCGCAGCGAACGTCGACGCCTCGATCGCCGCCTGGACGCCCCAACCGACCTTCGACATCTCGAACGACGAGGTACGCGATCTGTACAACCAGGGCGTCGAAGAGAGCAACATGTTGTGCGTCAGCACCATCATCGTCATCAACGGTGCGTACGCCGAGGGCCTCGCCACCGGTGTGCGGCCCGACGAAGCTACGGCAGCAGCAGCCGCACCTGCCGCGCTCGACTTCGCCAACGAATTGCGTGACCAGATCGTCAGCGGCGAACAGACCTTCGAACAGGTTGCCGAGCAGTATGCGAGTGGCCAGCGGGCAGACGTAGCCGTCGAGCAGGCACCGTGTATGTCCGGCTCCGATTTCGTGGTCAACTACAGCGACAGCCAACCCGAGTACGTCGCGGCGGTCCTCGACGCCCCCATCGGCGAGGTTCCAGCAGCGGCGGTCGCTCCCTACGGTGTGCATCTCATCTGGGTCCATCCGTACGACGAGCTCGCACCCGGTGCACTCGATCAAGTGCTGTCTGCGCCACTCACCCGGTTCGATTTCCTGAGTCGCCGTTCCGACGTCTACCTCGACCCGCGTTTCGGAGTCTTCGATGGTCCGAACTTCATCGTCCCGCTGGGCTGATAGTGAGGGCTGACGGGAGATGACGCTGGTCGACCCCTTGCCGCGAGTGGTCGTGGTCGGGCTCGGACCCGGCGGCGATCAGTACGTCACCAACGACACGCTCGATGCGATCGCACGTGTCGCGCACCGGTTCGTCCGCACCACGCAGCACCCGTCTGCGCATCTCGTGCCCAACGCCACCTCATTCGACGAGGTGTACGAACGCGCCGATCAGTTCGCCGACGTGTACGCCGAGATCGCCGAGACGCTCGTCGGTGCCGCTACCGAACACGGTGAGGTGCTCTATGCGGTTCCCGGGTCACCGCTCGTGCTCGAACGATCGGTGGCCACGCTGCGAGCCGACGAACGCGTTGCCGTGGATGTGCTCCCCGCGATGTCGTTCCTCGACCTCTGTTGGGCCCGGCTCGGCATCGACCCCATCGAGGCCGGAGTGCGGCTGGTCGACGGCCACGAGTTCGCGACCGCCGCAGCCGGAGAAGTGGGTCCCCTGCTCGTCGCGCACACCCACGCCAACTGGGTGCTGTCAGACATCAAGCTGGCGATCGACGACGGCGATGATCACGGTGAACTCGGCGACACCCCAGTCGTCTTGTTGTGCTCGTTGGGCACGCCGGACGAGGCGCTCGTCCACACCACCTGGGTCGACATGGACCACGCCGTCGAGGCCGACCACCTCACAACGTTGTACATCCCGAAACTCGGCGTGCCGGTCGCTGCCGGGTACCAACGCTTCCATCAACTCGCGCGCACGTTGCGTGAGCAGTGCCCGTGGGACATCGAACAGACGCACAGTTCGCTCGTTCCGTACCTGTTGGAAGAAACCTACGAAGTCGTCGATGCGCTGGCCGCGCTCGACCCCGACGACCCGGCCACCGACGAGCACCTCATCGAGGAACTCGGCGACCTGCTGTACCAGATCGAATTCCACGCCACGATCGCCGAGCAGGAGGGTCGCTTCACGATCGCCGACGTCACCACCGGCATTCACGACAAGCTGGTTCGCCGCCATCCGCACGTGTTCGGCGACACCGACGTCGCAGACTCCGATGAGGTGCTGACGAACTGGGACGCCATCAAACGCGCCGAGAAGGGTCGCACCTCGATCTTCGACGGCATCCCGGGGGCGTTGCCGTCGCTCGCCTACGCCTACAAGGTGCAGAAGAAGGCGGCCAAGGTCGGTTTCGACTGGCCCGACGTACACGGCGCACTCCCCAAGATCGCCGAAGAGACCGATGAACTGATGGCGGCGGCCGGCGGTGGTGCCGGCGGTGGTGAGGGTGGCGGCGGCGATCCCGACGACACCGCGGATGAAGCGGGAGACCTGCTGTTCGCGGTGGTCAACGTGGCCCGGCATCTGGGCGTCGACCCGGAGTCGGCCCTGCGCGCCGCCACGAACAAGTTCCGCCGACGGTTCGAAGGGGTCGAGCTACTCGCCGCAGAACGCGGCCTCGACCTCCACGACAGCGACCTCGGCACCCTCGACGCCCTGTGGGACGAAGTCAAACTCGGCGAGAGCGGTTAGCGACGGGTTACAGCGAAGCCAGGAGCGACTCGCCGAATCGGTGACGGATGTCGTACCGATTCTGCGTGCCTTCCTCGATCGCCCGACCCGCCTCGTTGGCCGCGAGCGCACCGAGCGCCTGGACCAGCACGACGATCACCAGATTCGCCCCGGTGCGGCCCCAGCCGTCGATCTCGGTGGTGCGATCGATCGTGGACAACGCTCCGAGCGACTCGAGCAACGCCAGATACGCGATGGCGAGAACAAACGAGAAGCGCACCGATTGGTGTTTCGCTTCAGAGGCCAAGGCCACCCGTTGCAGTGCGAGGAGGGGCAGCACCAGGCACACGGCTTGAACGGCGATGCCACCGGCCTTGGCAAGATTGTTGTCGGCCTCGCCCACCAGTTGGTCGCCGACGATCCACACTCCGAACACCCCCACCAACAAGCTGGCAGCCGCAACCACCGGATGCAGACCTTTTCCGGTTGCTCGATTGAGGTTCCAGGTCGCCATGACGACCCAAAAGGTCGCAAACCCCAACGTGGCGAACGCGACGATTCGTTCGATTGCGGCGAGCAGGTCGAACAGGTCCCACAGTCGCTCGAGCTGTGTCGACAGCAGCACCCCCGAGGATCGTTCCTGCTGCCAGGCCAGCAACATGACGATCGCGCCACCCACCGTCAACAGGCACAGCACCGACAACCCGGTTGCATACACGGCTCGGGCGACCCGCACCAGACCGAAGGGTTCGAGCGGCGTGGCATGTCGTGGCTGGTGCTGGCCGCCGAACCGCTCACGAAGTGACCGCGGCTCGAGCACGGGCTCGGAGGTAGTGGCTGCCTTGCTCTTTCGTTGACCGGGAGTCATGACCGCGTCTTCTGGGCTCATGACGTCGGCTGTGGAGCCGAGGCGCGAAGAATCGGAGGTGTCCACGAGCATCCATCGTCGCAGACCGGCGCAGCCTTGAGTGACATCTTCACGTGACATCGGCTACGGCGTGCAAAGAGCGGTCTACCGGTTGGCTACGGTGGCTGCCATATGAGCGACATCGTGCACGTGTTGGGCCGCGAAATTCTCGATTCCCGAGGGAATCCCACGGTGGAAGTCGAGGTCATGCTCGACTCGGGTGCGATCGGCCGCGCCGCCGTGCCAAGCGGCGCGTCCACCGGCGAACACGAGGCGGTCGAGCTGCGCGACGGTGGCGATCGATACCTGGGCAAAGGCGTGCAGACCGCCGTCGGCTTCGTCAACTCCGAGATCGCCGACGTGCTCGATGGTCTCGACGCAGTCGACCAGCGCACCATCGACCGGGCGCTCCTCGATCTCGACGGAACCGACAACAAGGCGCGCCTCGGAGCCAACGCCATGCTCGGAACCAGCCTGGCGGTTGCCAAGGCGGCGGCCGCCGAACTGGGCCTACCGCTCTACCGCTACGTGGGAGGTGCCAACGCCCACGTGCTGCCGGTACCGATGATGAACGTGCTCAACGGTGGTGTACACGCCGACAACTCGGTCGATTTCCAAGAGTTCATGATCATGCCGGTGGGCGCGCCGTCGTTCAGCGAGGCGCTCCGGTGGGGCACGCAGACGTACCACGTACTCAAGACGATCCTCCACGACAAGGGACTCTCCACCGCCGTTGGCGACGAAGGTGGGTTCGCCCCCAACCTGGCCTCGAACGAAGAAGCGATCATCCTGCTCCTCGAAGCCGTGGAACAGGCCGGTTTCGTCGCCGGCGAAGAGATCGCGATCGCGCTCGACCCGGCGGTGAGCGAGCTGTACCGCGACGGTGCCTATCACCTCGACGGCGAAGGTCGCGTGCTGTCGGCGACGGAACTGTCCGAGTACTGGACGCGCCTCGTCGACACCTACCCGATCGTGTCGATCGAAGACGGCATGCAGGAAGACGACTGGGACGGTTGGGCCGCGCTCACCGCAGCCGTTGGCGACCGATGCCAGCTCGTCGGCGACGACTTGTTCGTCACCAACACACGCCGCCTCCAGATGGGCATCGATCGCAAGACCGCCAACTCCATCCTGGTCAAGGTCAACCAGATCGGCACGCTCACCGAGACGCTCGACACCGTGGAACTCGCCACACGCCACAGCTACACCGCGGTCATGTCGCACCGTTCCGGCGAAACCGAAGACGCAACGATTGCCGATCTCGCCGTGGCCACGAACTGCGGACAGATCAAGACCGGCGCGCCGGCTCGATCCGATCGTGTCGCCAAGTACAACCAGCTCCTACGCATCGAAGCGGAGTTGGGTGAGGCGGCCGAGTTCCGTGGCCGCAACGCGCTGGCGCGCGGCTGACGTTCTCCAACGCCCACCCATGACGCCGGCGGCGGCTTCGAGGCTGGCACACTTGACGCGTGAGCAAGCGTTCAACCACCGACCGAGGCGCGCGCGGTCCCGCACCTCGTAGCACCGAGGTGTCTCGGCCCCGCAAGGCCAGGCCCTCGTCCGATGTGGGTCGTTCGCGTCTTGGCGACATCACTCGGCAGATTTCGGTCGATGGGGCCATCAGCGAAGAACGCCGCCTCCACAAGAGCCGTCGCGGCACGATCCTCCTGGGCGTGGCCGCCCTCGCCGTGGCCGGGGCGTTCGCCGCGTCGTTGTTCGGTATTCCGGTGCGCACCTACCTCGGGCAAGACCAGGTCAGGGCCGACCGAGCCGGTCAACTCACCAAGCTGCAGGCGGTGAACGCCGACCTCGAAGCCGAGGTGCAACGATTGAAAACCGACGACGGCATTCGCGAGGCCGCCC
>DATKCX010000421.1:0-11416 GCA_035512975.1 Ilumatobacter sp. | reverse complement strand
GCGTACGGGAGCTGACCCAACGTCGCCGTCATCGGCACCACCGGAAAGGTCAACGGCATCGGTCAGCCTCCCCTATCCGCTCGGCCTCCGGGCATGTGTTGCGACAGCACACCGTCGGCTTCCCAACGGTCGATCTCTTCGTCGGTCGACCCCAACAGCTCACGCAACACGGCAGCGTTGTCCTCCCCCCGATACTTCACCGCACCGCGGACGCCCACATCGGCCGCGTCGCTGAAACGCCATGGCGAATTCGGGATGCGAAACGTTCCGCCGCCGCGGTCGTCGACGTCGACGATCGAGCCGCGCTCGGCAGCCCACTCGCTGTTCGCAAGGTCGGCGACGGAGCGGATCGCTCCGACCGCCAGTGCGTACCGCCCGAACGCGGCCTCGAGCGTCTCCACGTCGGGCACCGTGGCGGCGTATGCGCTCACGGCGTCGGTGATCAGATCGAAATGCTCCAACCGCCCGGCGGGCGTGGCCAGGCGCGGATCTGCCGCGAGGTCGGCTCGGCCGATGCAATCGACGACTCGTTCGAAGGTGCCCGGCTGAGCGGGATGCCCGGCGATGACGGCTCGACTGCCATCGCCGACGGTGACGATCTGATGCTTGTCGTTGCCGAACGAACGAATCCAGTTCGGGTCGACGTCGCCCTCCCACAAATCGTCGTGGGTGTGCTCGTTCGCGTACAACATCGTGTCGGCCATGCTCACGTCGACGTGCTGGCCGGTGCCGGTGCGCGACCGCTGGAACAACGCCGCCGTGATGGCGGTGGCCGCTTCCATCCCTGTGTACGCGTCGGCGTGACTGTGCCGATCGTTTCGGTACTGTCCGAATGCGGTGCTCTGCGATTCGGTGATGCCCGACTCGGCCTGCACCACCGACGCGTACGCCCGCCGCGATCTCCACGGACCCGTCTGCCCGTACCCGCTGATCGAACACAGGATGATTGCCGGGTTGCGGGCCGAGAGAGTTTCGTAGCTCAGCCCCAGTCGAGCCATCACGCCCGGCCGAAAGTTCTCCACCACCACGTCGCATCGCTCGGCCAACCGCAACGCCAACTCGCTGCCTTCAGCAGTGGCAAGGTCGATGCTGATGCAACGTTTGCCGGTGTTCTGCTGGGCGAAGTAGGTGGCGATGCCGTTGCGACGTGGTGATTGGAAGCGGGTCAGGTCGGCATCGGGAGGCTCGACCTTGATGACCTCGGCACCCAGGTCGGCGAGCATTCGAGTGCAATGTGGCCCCGCCAACACCCGCGTGAAGTCGAGCACACGGATGCCGTCGAGTGGGGTACGCACATCACCCATCATGGACCAATCACGCCTGGTGCCAGGCACCAGGCGTGATCGCTAGATGCCGTCGGCTGCGGCGGCGGTGGCTTCGTCGACCTCTGTGCCTTTGGTCATGGTGGCGAAGATCGCCGGAGGCTCGCTCCACGGGTCGCCGTCGCCGTTGGCCGCAGATTGGATGGCGCGCCACACGTTCTGCGCGGTACAGGGCATGTCGATGTGACGCACACCCAGGTGCGACACCGCATCGATGACCGCGTTCTGAACCGCCGGTGTGGAACCGATGGTGGCCGCCTCGCCGATACCCTTCGCACCCAGCGGGTTGAGCGGGCTGGGAGTCTGGGTGGACATCGTTTCGAACATCGGCATCTCGGCTGCGGTGGGAATCCCGTAGTCGGCGAAGTTCGACGTGACCGGGTTGCCGTCTTGGAACAGCACCTCTTCGTACAACGCCTGACCGATTCCCGACGCGATACCGCCGTGCTGTTGGCCTTCCACGAGGAGCGGGTTGAGCACCGTGCCGCAATCGTCGACGGCTACGTGACGAATCAAGCGGGCGCGCCCGGTCTCGGTGTCGACTTCCACCACCGAGATGTGCGCTCCGAACGGGAACGTCGCTCCGGCCTGTTCGAAGACCGCATCGGCCGACAGCTGCCCGTCGCCCTCTTCGTCGTGATCATCGCCTTGGTTCTGAGCCTGGGTCTTGGCGGCGGCCGCAAGGTCGCCCCAGGTGAGCGCCGTGGCCGGAACTCCGGCAACTCCCACCGTGCCGAGCGACCGATCGACCACGATGTCGGCCACGTCGGCTTCCAACAGTTGCGCCGCGAGTTGCTTCGCCCGGTCGACCAGGACTTCGGTGGCCGCGTTCACGGCGGATCCGCCGAGCTGCAACGAACGCGAACCGCCGGTGCCGCCACCGCGTGGCACGAGGTCGGTATCGCCGTCGACCAACGTGATCGCGGTGACCGGGATGCCGGTTTGATCGCTGACGATCATGGCGAACGCAGTCTGATGACCCTGGCCGTGCGACTGGGTGCCGGCAAACACGGTGGCGGTACCGTCGGGATGAATCGCCACCCGGCCGAACTCGCTGGTGTTGCCGCCGGCTGTGATCTCGACGTAACACGCAACGCCGATGCCGAGCTGGAGCGTGTCGCCGCGCTCGCGGCGCTCGGCCTGCTCGCAGCGGAGTTCGGCGTAGCCGATCGCTTCGGCCGCCGTGCGCAACGGCAGCTGGTAGTCGCCGCTGTCGTACACGTTCCCGGTGATCGTGGTGAACGGGAACACGTCGTTGGTCAGAAGGTTCTTCTCGCGCAGCTCGATCGGATCGATGCCGAGTTCGCGCGCCGCCTGGTCGACCAACCGCTCGAGCAATGCGGTTGCCTCGGGCCGCCCCGCACCGCGATACGCGCCCATCGGCGCAGTGTTGGTGACCGAAACTGCGATGTCGAACTCGATCCGCGGGAAGTTGTACGTGCCGTGCGACATGCGGCGCGTGCCGCCGGGAAGGAACGCTCCCACGCTGGGATACGCGCCCGCGTCACCCACCAAGCGCACCTTCAGCCCGGTGAACGTACCGTCGGAGCGGCAACCGAGTTCGGCGTACTGCACCTGCCCGCGACTCTGTGGAGCACCCTGCATGTCTTCGGTGCGGGTGGGCACCCACACCACCGGGCGGTCCAGTCGCCGAGCCGCCGTTGCCACCACCGTGTACTGATGTTGCAAACCGGCCTTGCCGCCGAAACCACCGCCGACCTGCGGCGTGATGACGTGGATCTGCCTGCGGCTGACCCCGAGCACGGGAGCGATCTGCATGTGCACCACGTGCGGCATCTGATTCGACGGCCAGATCGTGAGCCTGCCGTCGGGTGCCGGAGCGGCGGCGAAGCAATGCGGCTCCATCGGCGCAACCGCCACTCGTTGGTTGACGTACCGGCCGCGCACCACCACATCGGACGCGCCATCGATGTCGAACGGCTGGTCGGGCGACTCCGTGACCGCGACGTTGCTGCCGTGGTCGGGAAACAGCATCTCGCAGTCGGGCGACAACGCAGTCTCGGCGTCGGTGACGTGAGGCAACGGCTCGAGTTCCACCACCACCATTTCGGCCGCGTCGGCGGCTTCCTGCGGTGTGCTGGCGAACACGACCGCCACCGGCTCGCCGACGAAACGCACGCGACCCTGTGCCAGCGGCGGCCGAGCGAACGCCGGCCCAGCGGGCACGAACCCGAAGTGCGGGGCGACGTCGAGTTCGGCTGCGGTCCACACGTCGACCACGCCGGGCATGTCGCGTGCGTCGGAAGTGTCGATCGAGGTGATCGTGCCGTGCGCCAGGTACGAACCGACGAAGGCCGCGTACACCAAGCCCTCGCGGGGGAGTGCAGGGGGGAGGTCAGCCAGGTACTTGGCCGCTCCGGTGAGCAGCTTCGGGTCTTCGGTGCGCAGCACGCGGTTGCCGAGTAGTGAGCCCCCGGCGGGCGGAACGGTGAGAGTCATCACCCCCGACGTTACGGCGGCGAACACGCCACGGAGGAAACGGGTTGACGGGCGAGGCTGTGCCGAGCCTGCCTGCGTTCCTTCGAAACATGTCCACCAAAATGATTGCGCCCGCATGTTTTGATACGCTGTCGATATGAGTTCGCCCGTTCTTCAGACCGTTGCGCTGGGTTTTCAGTGGCCCACCGTCGACCCGTTCCTGTTCTGTGTGCATCATCTCGACGAGTACCCCGCGGGCAACGAGCGGTTCGGCCCGGTGGCTTCGCTCGAGGGTCGAGAGCTCGGTTCCGATTTCGAAGCCCGAGACGGGTGGCGCATGTATCACGGGCAGATCGTGCCGGGGTTCCCGGCCCACCCGCACCGCGGGTTCGAGACCATCACATACGCGCGGCAAGGATTCATCGATCACTCCGATTCGCTCGGGGCGGCTGCTCGGTTCGGCCGAGGCGATGTGCAATGGATGACTGCCGGCAGCGGCATCGTGCACAGCGAGATGTTTCCGTTGCTCAACCGCGACGGCGACAACACCGCCGAGCTGTTCCAGATCTGGCTGAACCTTCCCGCCGCCGACAAGATGGTCGATGCCCACTTCTCGATGTTGTGGGATGCCGACGTGCCCAGGGTGGTCTCCACGTCCGACACCGGAGCGACCGTCACGGTCACCGTCATCGCTGGATCGCTCGGCGACACCACAGCACCCAAGCCGCCCCCGGCCTCGTGGGCGTCTCGGGCGGAAGCCGACGTGGCGATCTGGCATCTGGTGTTCGAGCCCGGTACGTCGTTCGACCTGCCTGCCGCTGCGAACGACGACACGGTGCGGGTGCTCTACATCTTCGACGGAGGTGGCCTCGACATCGACGGTGAAGCAGTGCCACCGTCGCACGGCGCGGTGGTCGACAGTGGCCAGGCGCTCACGCTCACGGCCAGCGAGCGAGTGGAAGTACTGATGCTGCAAGGACGCCCGCTCGGCGAGCCGGTCGCTCAGCACGGCCCGTTCGTCATGAACACCCAGGCTGAGATTCAGCAGGCGTTCGCCGACTACCAGCGCACCAAGTTCGGTGGGTGGCCCTGGCCGGCCGACGACCCGGTGCACGGCATCGACCCGACACGGTTCGCTCGGCATGCCGACGGCCGCGTGGAGAAAGCACCGGTGCCTGCCGACTAACTTGGCAGACAACGCGGTCTGCGGGGGACTCCGTGGGTACCAGACCCTTACGCGGCGCGGGCGGCGACGATGGGGAGCATCTTCACCGCGATCTGGGGGACGTCGTTCAGAAGGGACGTAAATGACCGGCCGTCGAGGTGCAGCACGTGGGCGTCGGTCTTCGCGACGACCGTTGCGTTGCGGTGGCCGTGGGTGAGCAGCGCCATCTCTCCGGCGAAACCGCCGGGTCCGATCTCGGCGATGACCTCACCGTTGCGGAGGACGTCGAGGACACCGTCGACGACGATGACCATCTCGTTGGCATGCGAGCCTTCGGTGAGGACGGTGCGCCCCGCGGGAAGGTTGATACCGGTGGTGACGCTGCCGACCGCGCGCAGCTCCTGCGAGGAGAGGTCGGCGAACATTGGTACCTGCTTGAGGTATTCGAAGAATGGATTTTTGGCCATGATGATGCGCTCCTTTGCGCGTTTGCTTGCTGGAGCAAGCGTACCGAACTGCTCTGCAAGCATCGGCGCAATGACGTCTGCACTTGCCATGACATCAGTCACACGGCACGGCGGAATACTCGGGGGTGTTCCCAGCCGCTACTGGATCTGCGTGAGGCCGCCATCGACGACGAACACTTCGCCGGTGACGTAACGGTTCCGGACGAGCGCCAAGGTCGCCTCGGCCACGTCGTCGGGTGTGGCCGACCGGCCGATGGGGTTCATCAGAGCGATCGCTTGGTGCTGGTCGTCCCACTCGCTCGTCCACGGCGTCGCGACCAGCCCGGGAGCGACGGCATTGACACGCACCGGCCCGTACGACTTCGCGAGCAAGACCGTCATCTGGTTCAGCGCGGCCTTCGACATCGAGTACGCCATCGACGACCCGATCGGGCGCACCCCAGCCACCGAGGTGATGGTGACGACGTTCCCGTCCTCGACGGCTTTCAGGTGGGGCATGGCCGCCTTGGTCACCCACCAGGTGCCGAACACGTTCACCTCGAACGTCTTGCGGAAGACCTCGTCGGTGAGCGCATCGAGGTCGCGGTGGTTGATGCGGGTGGTCCATCCGGCGTTGTTCACCAACACGTCGAGTTTGCCGTGCGTAGCGACCACTTCGTCGATGAGCGCGTGCGCCTGCTCCGGGTCGCTGATGTCGGAGCGAACGTACGACGCCGTGGCACCGAAGTCGGCTCGCAGCGCAGCGGCGACAGCTTCGCCGGCTTCGACCGACGACGAGGAGTTCACCACCACCGTGGCACCAAGCGCCGCGAATCGCTGGGCGATTCGCTCACCGATTCCCGACGACGAGCCCGTGACCAGCACCACTCGATCACTGAACTCGGTTGCCGGGTCGGGAAGCTGCGAACTCGTGCTCATGAGGCCTGACGGTACCGCGCGGCTCGAGCCGAGATGTCAGCGAGCAGCGTTGGCCAACTCGGCTACCGGCGTGGTCCGGTTGCCCTCGGCGAACTCGGCCAGAGCTTCACGAACGATCTGCTTCACCGGAACTCCCGAGATCGCCGCCTGCATGTGGGCGCGTTCCAACACGTCGGAATCGACAGTGATCGTGAGGCAAGCCATGCCACCAGTCTGACGAACCCGAATGCCCACCGCGCGCCAGGTTTCCGAAGGGATAGTGCCAGGCACTATCCCTTCGCGAAGGTTTAGTGCCTGGCACTATCCCTTCGGGAGTTGCATGGTGGTGTCGCTGGCGACGTTCGTTTCGTCGAGGGCGATGCGCAGCGATTCGAGGTCGTGCACCAGGCCGTCGACATCGGCGACCAACACATCTGAGTCGCCGGTGCCGAGGCTCACTTCCACCGCTCGGGCCACCAGTTCGTCGAATCGGGCGTCGAGGAGGCGCAAGCGATCCGCAGCCTGTCGGGCGGCGGTTTCGAGTCGATCCCCGGCGGCCACCTGCGCTTCGAGCGACCGGATCGTTTCCGCCAGAGAGGGCGACGGTGGCGTGCCGGCGGTTTGTGCGGTGAGCTCGCCGAGTTCGGTACGGGCGGCGTCGGTATCGAGGCTTCCGATCGCGCCGCTGATGGCATTGCCGCGGGTGGCGATACGCCCAGACTCGGCCACCCCCTCTTCCAGCTTGGTCGCCAGCTCCCACAACCGATCTTTGAGCGGACCGTTCGTCATGGAACGAACCACGTCGTCGAACCGGTTCTTGGAGTTGCGGGCCGCCTGCACATAGCTGCGCCACGGTTCGCCGAGTGTGCCTGGGGCCACCTTGTGCGGGGCGGGGTCGCGCGGCACCGCTGCGAACACGCGACCGCCCCACACCAGCGCGCCCACACCCGCCGCCGCAGCGAGCGGAGCGCCGACGAGTACCGCGCCCGCCGTGCCCACACCGAACAACACGATGCCCAACGGCGACATGATCGCCTGTGCGACCTGCGGTGTGAGGAAGCGTTGTTTGAAGCTGCGGCGTGCCATGGTTCGGTTCAGAAGTTCGAGATCACTGCTGTGAAGACCTGGGAGATCGTGGCGGGATTCGAGGCGTCGTAGTGGGCCGCCGACGTTGCTTGCGCGATCGCCTTCAGCGTGACCGTGTCGGCATCGTCGCCGTACGAGATGGTGAATACCCGCACCGGCCGTGAGGTGGCACCCTCGCTACCCGCTTGCAACTGGTTGATGAGATCCGTGAACTGATCGTCGTCGTCGTTGATGTTTCCGTCGTCGTTGACGCCGTCGGTGAGGAACACGATGGCGTTGATCTTCTCGGGGTCGTAGCCCTCGAGCATCGCCGCGTACGCAGCCGACGCGACCTCGTAGAGCGGTGTTCCGTTGAGCGGGAACTGGTCCTCGATCGCGCCCTCCAGTTGACCTTCGTCGTCGCCGATCGGTGCGACCGGTACGAGCTCGGAATAGTTCGGATCGGCGGTACCGAACATGTCGGTGGTGAACGTCCACAGGCCGACTTCATCGGCGGGTTTGAAGTCGTCGAGCGCCGAGATGGCGGCCTCCTTGGCCAGGTCGAGTTTCGTGTCACCACTGCTGGCGAGTTCGCCCATGGAACCAGACACGTCGAGCACCAGCAGCACGCGTGCTTCTTTGCGCTGCTCGGCCCACGCGTCGAGCACCCGAACGAGCACCTCGGGGGCAGGGACTTCGAGTTCCGCGGTGGGTTGGTTCGGGTCGACCCCGTTCGCAGCGCTGACCGGGTCGGCCAGAGGCACCGTGGGGTTGTTCGGTCGGAATCCGAACGCAAGAACCTTCTCTTGGTTCTCGGGACGTTGTACATACAACTCGAACAGCTTCGCGCCCGCCCGCTCGTCGTCGCTGACCCACTCGGTGTCGAGGATGACGAACGGGTTGTCGGAGTACAACGTGCCTTCGCTGGGATAAATCGCGACGAGAGGAACACGAGGTGTGCGCGGCACCTCGCCAATCGCGAGCTCGCCGTCTGGGTTGCCGAGGTTGTAGTCGATGACGCTCTTCTCTTCCACCGCGACCGCCGACGCGTACGTGAGCGACGTGCCGCGCACGTCGGTGGCGAACCAGTTGTTGAGGAACGTCATGGTGATGTCGCCGTAGTGAACGACGGCCGATTCGACGTCGGTGGCGAATTGCACCACTTCTGGCCGTTGCAGGTCCTCCACGGTGAGCCCCGCCGACTTGCCGGTGGCCGCGTAGTACTCGGCAATGGTGAAGTTCAGTCCGCTCGTGGAATAGTTCGGGTTCGTCTTCCCCAAACGGAACGGTCCCCACTCGGGATGGCCGACAGAGGCCCATCCTTCAGGGTTGTTCGCAAGTTCCACGATGTCGGCGAAGCCGATCGGAGTGTCGGGCCACCCGAGAGCCGCGGCCATCGGCTGCGGCATGGCGATCACCAGCGGAGTGAGCATGAACGGCGTGCCGGGTGGCGCGGCGACGCGACCGAGTCGCTCGTTCACGATCGCCGCCCAACCCGACGCAGCCGGCGACCAGATCACTGGTTGCTCGCCGTTCACCTCGGGGTCTGGCCAGCCGTCGACGATGAGTTGAGCGGCACTGCCTGAAGCTTTGCTGTACGGCCGCACGAACACGCATCCGCTGTCGATGCGGGCCTCGTCGCTGGCGTTGAAGTCGTCTGCGAGTTGTGTGAGCAGGGCGATCTTCTCGCTGCTCACCGCCATGTCGACCACGGTGCAATCGCCCGGGTCGCCGAGATCACCGCCATCGCCGCTCTCACCGTCGGAACCTCCGCAGGCCGCGAGAACCGCGGCACCGAACAGCACCGCTCCAACAGTGGCGCGGGGGTGAAAGCTCATGTGAGGTCCTCCCAGACTTGACTCGTGGCGACCACGGTATTGGCATCGGCCGGCGCACCGGCGACACCGGGTGCGCCGGGAGCGAGCCACCCGCTCGACTCGGCCACCTGAGCCAGCGCGTCGGCGAGCCCCGACGGAGCTCGGACTCCGGCGGGCACTGCCAGCACAAGGTCGATGCGTGCGGGCGGATCGACGACCGACGCGGTGAACCTCGGTGCGGCAGACGGCGTCAGTTCGGCCGCCGCCCCGATGGCAACGTCGAGCAGGCTGGACCGAACCTGAATGGTTCCCACAGCAGTGCTGCCCGCCAGTGAGCTGGCTGGTACGGCGCGATCGAACCGCCTCGCCCAGCCGATGAAATCCGGGTTGTTCACATCGATCGGTGCGTCCCCGAAGAACCCGCTCACTGCCGACGCCACACCCAACCGGCCGATACCGGAACTCAACGGCGAGAAAGCCGGCCGAACCCGTCCCCACGACGCGTCGCCGCCGATCGTCGACCAGTCGGTGCCAGCGAGGTCGCCAAGGCAGCGCCATTCGACTGCCGACCCACAGTTGGCAGCGAGCACTGCGCCGCGATCGGTGAGTGACACCGCTGCGAGGTTCGACGAGGCAACGGGCGAGACCGCGTACTCGAGTGCTGTTTGGCGAGTTCGTTCACGAGTTTGGGAGACGATGTCCGGAAACGGAGTGAACGTGAACCACATCTCGTCGTCGGCGATCGAGTTCAGGCTGCTGCCCACGTCGTCGACTCGAACGGTGAGCTCCGGATAGTCGGCAGATACCTGGCTGCACAACGCGGCGAGTTCGGCGGCGCACACGAGCACTGTGGCGCTCGTGGTCCCGGCCGTCGATTCGTCCTCCTCGATCCATTGATCACGCGCGTAGAGCGCCCCAGCGATCAGCGCCACCGCCGCGCCAAGAGCAGCAAGACGCTTGACGACGATCATGGGCGAGACGCTAACCGGCCACGCCGAAACTGGCTGCGTATTCGTGAAAGCGTGACGGATGGGGTCAGACCCCATCCGTCACGCCCACTTGTCACACCCCGACGCGAATATGCCCTCATGGCGCGACCGATTCGATTCGACCCCGAAGACGGCTGGCATCACGTGATGAACAGAGGGGCGCAGCGGCAGCGCACGTTCTTCAGCGCCACCGACGCCAATCGGTTCTTGTCGTTGCTCGGTGAAGGACATGAGTCGTTCGGGGTCGAAATCCATGCGTTCTGCCTCATGACGAATCACTTCCATCTGCTCGTCAGGTGTCCCGACGGCGGATTGTCTGACTTCATGCAACTCGTTGGATCGCGCTACACGCGTTTCGTCAACGACCGTCGTGGCACCGATGGCGCGCTCTTCCGTGGGCGCTTTCACTCGATCCTCGTCGACGACTCTGAGTATCGATCTATCGTCGGGCGCTACATCCACCGCAATCCGTTGGATCTGGGCACTGCTACTTCCCCTGCTTCGTATCGCTGGTCGAGTCTCAGGTACTACCTCACCGGGGCGATAGCGCCACCTTGGCTGCGGACCGATGCGCTGCTCGCACCGCATGAGTCGCGCGCCGGCCTGGGGGAGTTCACGCTGGGCGAAAATTCGCCGATCCCTCTGCCGTCGACGATTCGGTGGGCGATTGACGTTGCGATCCGCACGTCAGCGCCTGAATCTGAGGACGACGAGAACGAGCAGGTGCACCTGTGTCGCACGGTTGCCGCAATGCTGTTGACCCTGGCCGAAACGGACCGACCTGAGATGCTCCCAGCAATCGATTCGGTGCTCGGATATCCGAACGCTGCAGCCAGGCGATCGGCGATGTACCGTGCACGCCGACGGTGCACTGCCTCGCCACCCATTCTCCAAATCGCGGCGGAGGCAATGCGGCTCGCCGCGTGACGGAAGGGGTCTGACCCCAACCGTCATGCGTGACGGAAGGGGTCTGACCCCTACCGTCACGGTTGGTAGGCGAGGATGCTTCCTAGCAGTTTTTCGGCTTCTGCTACTGAGATGCCTTTTCTTGCGGCATAGCTCTCCACTTGGTCGAGCTGGACTCGGCCGACGGCGAAATACGTCGACTCGGGGTGAGCGAAGTACAAACCGCTCACCGATGAACCCGGCCACATCGCGTGGCCCTCGGTGAGTGCCACACCGATCTGCTTCGTGGCGTCGAGCAGGGCGAAGATCGTTTCCTTTTCCGAGTGGTCTGGCTGCGCTGGGTAGCCGG
>DATKCX010000420.1:0-5367 GCA_035512975.1 Ilumatobacter sp. | reverse complement strand
AGCCGTCACCGTCGAAGCCTTCGACTTCGTCGAATCCGGCTTCGAGGAGCCACGCTCGTAGTTCCGTGAACGAGAACAGCCGCACGAAGAACGTGCCTTGTCGGATGTGGCCGTCTCGGATCGTTGTTCGAGTCGTGTGAGCCCGTCCCGTGTATGGATCGAAGTGGTGCCGATCGATCATCAGGTTGCCGTCTCGTTCAACGACCGCGCAAGGAGTGAATCGGGACATCAGGAAGTCGCGGTGGTTGAGATGCACAACGAAGCGACCCCCGGGTCGCAGCACACGCAGTATTTCGCCGAGGATCTGTTTGTTGGTGTCGTCGTCGAAGTAGCCGAAAGCGGTGAACCACGAGAACACCACGTCGAAGTCGACCATCCACGGCAACGATCGCATGTCGCCTTCGCGGTAGTCGACACTGACACCGCGCCGACCAGCGTCCTGTTGTGCCAGCGACAAGAACGACGGTGTCGCGTCAAGTCCGCTCATCCGGGCACCGCGGGCTGCGAGGCGATTCGCGATCCGGCCGTGCCCGCACGCAAGATCGAGCACTCGCACGTCGTCGTCTAGCCCGGCGATGTCCCACACCACCGCCGCCTCGGCGTCGCTGTTGTTGTCACTGAGGCGATCCGCGTAGAAATACAGGTAGTCGTCGTTGAACGTCGCTTCAAGATCAAATCCATCGGTCATCGCCAAACCGTAGGGCCGAACGCAAGCGCACCCCCTCCAAATTTCGCCTTCCCGAACGAAGGCGCGGCCCTCACCCCAAAACCGAGCACCCCCATACCCATGGCACGTTCAGTGGCGACGTGTAACCGGGCCGCTGATGTCGCAGCTGTAGCGCGCCCCCAAGCTCCCGCACGGCTTCTCTGTCACGATGGATGGTGCGGGTGACGAGGGTTTGTGGGTTTGGTATTATCGCTGCTGCACCGCACGGGTAGCGGCTCCTCTGGATTCCCATCGGCTCTTAGGAGGAGTTCGTCATGGATGTTGTGGTCCGCCCGTTTGAGCGAAGCGATCGCGATCAACTGACGGCGCTGGTCAACGCGCACGTCGCCACGGTGTTGCCGGGTGTGGCTCTGTCGGTGAACACGGTTCTCTCGCAGCTCGAGCGCGAACCGCGCGAGGTGATTGTCGATCCGTGGGTGGCGCAACGACAATGCGTCGTCGCGGTACATCGTGAGCGAATCGTCGCGGCGGCGCTGTTGCACCGATTCCGAAACGACGCCGATGTCAGCGACAGCTACCGCGGCGTCGGCGACATCCGATGGTTGCTGTGCGCGCGGGACTACACCGAAGCGGGACGCCAGCTACTCACGCACTGCATCGACACCTTCGCCCATTGGGACGTTCGGCGCCGCTACGCAGATGGCGCGCTCCCCGCGATGGGTTGCTACGGAATACCCGACAGCTGGCCTCACATCCGAGGCTTGCTCGTCGAGGCCGGGTTTGACGGTCCAGCGCGCGTCGAGGACGTCTTCGCGGCTCGCTGCGAAGACCTTCTCGGGCACGCTCTCGACGGTGCGGTCGTCCGACGATCAGTCGGCTCGATCGGCGTGAGAATCGAACTGAGAAACCGTGGCACCGAAATGGGGTACATCGAGATCGACCAGACGCCGCTCGATACGTCCCGCAACGCTCCCGCGACGAGTTGGGCGGCCATCGGCAACCTCCATATCGCCGACAAGACCAACCACGCAGAAACGATGCCAGCGTTGCTGGCGCTCGCTGCCGAATGGCTACTTCTCGGCGGCGTGAACCGCCTCATCGCGTACTACGCCGACGACGTGGACCCTCCTGAATACCTCACCACGCTCCACGTCGTCGGATTCACACGACTCGCCCGCACAGAGCGAGGATGGGAACTCCCCGAACCCGTCAAGCACTAGGCGCCAGACGAGGACGCGGACGATGGCGGCGGGCATTTCTCCCCCACATGACTCCGACAGCTCCGGAGGAAGGACACGGCGAGGAGATGACGTTGAAGCGGGCGCGTATTGCGGCAGCTGATCGGCAAGGCGTTGCTTGATCGTCAGCCTCGGCGGTGCTCGGCCGTGCTGCTGCGCCCGACTGTGCGCCGGACGCGCCGCAGAGTTGCGATCCTCGGCACGCGAGTTCTCCTCGGACACAATCGGGGGGTGGTTTCATGGGGACGGCCGGATTCTTGGGACGGGTCGCGACTGGTTTCACGGCCGGCTGGCGATGAGTGGTTGTGCGGGTGAAGCGAGCAGGGGTCGCGGGCGTTGGCGCTAAAGGCGGGGCGCTTCGCGGCGAGCGGCGTCAGCACGGTCGTAATCGCGACGTACTCAGCTCGGACATCGCCGGCTTCGACGACATAGACGTCATCACGGACTTCGACGGCGCCACGCGTGTCGTCTACACCGAAAATGCGATCTTCAGGAGCGCGTCCGGCCAGCCCTGGTCTGACGAATCGGACGCGCGATGAGGCCAAGGCTGCAAAGGCAGCTCTAACGAGTTGAAAATCAAGCGTCGTCAGCCGGCACACGGCTATCAAGGCCGCTCACGATCTTAAGGCAAGCCGTCGGCTGGTGAGCTCGTTCTGGTTCTATTTGCTGACCAAACTGATGTTGAGTGCGCCGCAGTCGCAACGGATCGCAGTCTCGTTGCCCGCAGAACCCGTCGTCGAAATCCACGATTCACAATCGGGGTTGTCGCACGTGAAGAGTGAGAGGAACTGCTTCCATGCCTCGACGACAGGTAAGAAATCTGACTTTGAGAAGTTCGCCCAGTCGTTGAAGTGAACTGCCGGGTTGATTGCCCACTGCTCACCTTCTTGATCGAGGACGGCCTGGGCGCGGCGAGCTTGCAGCGCTTCGACTTGAGCCTTGGCAATGGAATTGTTGTACGAGTTGGCGGCCTTCGCCGCTTGATTCAGCAGCTTGCGATATTTGCCCTTAACGGCCGACACGAGGTCGTTGAGCTCGTAGTTGCCGTCGGAGCGGTAGGCGATTTGGCCGTGCACCGAGTCTGCGAGGTCGGCTAGCGATGCTTCAAGGTTGCGGCGCAAGCGCGCCGCCGCGGCAGGCACATCGTCTTTCTCGAGATCCGCATCGATGTGGTCCCAGAAATCCTTGCCGTGCTCGAGCGCCGGTCCCGCGTCAACTGTCCAGTGCAGGAAGCGCACTTGCGCCGCCCGCGAAATGAGCCCTGACGACTGCATCTGGCGCGCCCACACGGCGTCGTGTGTTGTGATGATGAACTGCACGTCAGGAAAATGCTTCTTCAATAAGTTGCAGAACTGGCGTCGATGGCTCGTATCGATCGACATGACGACATCGTCGAGCACAGCCAGCTGGAAGTCTGATCCAAGAATTTGCCGAAGAAGCGCCAGATACAGGCACACGCCCATTCCGTCTTGGTGGCCCTCGCTGTGGTAGGCCGCAGGCGGAAACATACCGAGGCCATGAAAGTCCACACTCAAGTCGAGCTTGCCCGCGCTGGTCTCGAGCTGCGCCTTGAAGGCCGCTTCGTCGTCAGAGTTCAGTTGACAATAGAAGTCGCTGAAGCTCGCCTCGACGGTGTGATACAAAGCTGTCAACGCGCCGTCCTGCTCCTCGCAGTACGCCTTGTAGATCGTGCCCGCCACCGTTCGCGCCGCAGACCTGCGTTGTCGTTCTGCGCGTGCCTGTCGAAACGCCCTCCAACGCTCTTGGGCGATAATGAGATACGTGCGGGCGTTAGATGTCGCGGTCTGATCGGGGTGCGCCTGGACCTTAGCGAGCAGCGAGGAAACAGCGCTGCCGAGCCCTTCGGGCACGCCGACTTCGCCGCTGTTGATGCGGCCGCCCTGCTCCCGAATACCAGAAGTTGACCCGAGAGCGTTCGCGAAGACGAGCAGTTCATCCGTCCATGACGTCAACAGGTCACGGACCTCTGGTACGCCCAGTTGCGATGCAATCGATGCGGCAGTAGTAACGAGCGAGCGTAGGGCCGCCACTTCGACGCTGACCGACTCAGCGTGATGGCGGAGCTGTGCCTGAAGGGTGGCGGCGTCGTTTGAGCGGTTGAGCTTCATAGCGAGATGAGCTTGGAGTGCGGCGGCGTCAGACCATTGCGTGTCGCAAAGAGGGCAGCTCGCGTCGTCGAGAAGATCTAGTCCCGCAGATACCAGCTCACGCGTTCGGAGCGCATCGAGAATCTCAGGGTCGGCATTAAGAGTTGCGAGACTCTCCTTCAGGCGCTCCAAGGCGGACGCAAGATCGGCCGGATTATCGACGCTCAAGCGCAGTGCCGAGACGTCACGGGCGGCGGACGGCTTGTTGAAGGAGCTGAGGGCTGAGTCTTCGTCAATGCCACTGCTCAGATCCGTACCGTCGTTTATTTGGGTGAGGTGACTGAGTCCCAGCGTCGAACGATGCGTGTTGATGATCGTCAAGACTTCAGCTGTCGCAAGCTTCGGCACATCGAGATGCCGCCGAAGCGCCTCATCTGTTGCCGCGACTTGTGACTCCGCCGCCGCCAGAGCGGTCTCAGTTCTTGTTTGCACGTTGCGTAGAACGGACCGGATACTGCCGAGCTGTTCGAGCTTGAGAAGTGCTTGGACTTCTTGAGCTCGCTTTCCCGGTTCCGAAACGATGTATCGGATAATTTCTCGACGCGAGAGAATGATCTCGGGATGCTGGGCCGCGCGGTCAACCGAGGCGCGAAGTCGCGCGGAGTCAGGTTCCAGCATGTACGTCTTGGCACTCTTAACTGTACGGGTCAACACAGCAGTCTCGCCAGATGCGACGTCACGTACTCGCAATGCAACGGTGGCTGCATTCGGATCATCGCGCCGATGAACGTGCGGTCCGTGCTTTGCCAGAGTCAATCCGCCCGAACCGGTGCCGGTTAGTCGTGCAATATTCCCTGTGAGAGCAAAGTCAATCGCGTCTACGACACCACTCTTACCCGAACCATTCGGCCCCCATACCGCAAAGGACTTCCCACCGAGGGTCAGCGTCAGCTCTCGGATGCCGCGAAATTCGGAGATACGAATTTCCTCGATCTTGATCACGTCAGAGCGTCCCCGCCGTCGACGATCAACTTCAACACAGTGGCTGCCTTCGGAATATTGCCGCCGGCGAGGAGTTTGCGCAGCCCCTCGACGATCTGGTCACTCACCGCAGGTTCGGTGGCTATCCGCGCGAGAAACGCAGCTAGCACCTCGTCCTGAATCGCAGCCAATCGGGTCTCCCTTCGGTCAGAGAACCAAAGCGTAAACCTCGCTGTCTGGGATTCGCTGGGATTATGGGCACCAGGGGATCCAAGAAGATCAAGCGAACCGGCAATCGCCATTCAACGCGGCGGCTTTGCGCTTAGACCACCGCCAGCTCACCCCCCCGATCGACGGAATGTCACACCCCCTC
>DATKCX010000419.1:0-3059 GCA_035512975.1 Ilumatobacter sp. | reverse complement strand
GGGGAATCCGTCGACGACGAACCCGTAGTTCCAGTCGTGCTGTTCAAGTCGATTTCGTACGACGCTCGCGACGATGTCGTCACTGACGAGATGGCCTGCATCGACGAGTCGACGAACCTGTGCGCCAAGCTTGGTGTGGTGGGCAATGTTCCAGCGGAAGATGTCACCCACACTGATGTGCTCCAGTCCGAAGGCCTCACACAGCCTCGAGCTCTGCGTGCCCTTCCCACTGCCCTGCACCCCCATGATCACGTACTTGCGCATTGCTCCATCGTGGCACCGATACGCGATGGATCCGGCCCGATGAGATCCACGGGACGACGGCGACAGCTGTGCCACTCGGGTTCGTAGCGAGGCGTGGGTTGGTCAGGGGATGGGGATCGGGGTGCCGACGAGTTCGGTGATGCGGGTGGCGTCGGCGGTCGCCACGTCGAGCAGCTCGATCCCGCCGACCGATCCGGCGACGTCGAGCCGCACCGTAGCGAGCCCGAGCCGCCGTTGGAACGGGTTCTGCGAGACGCCGACGCTCTGCACGCGCCGAATCGGCACCACCCTTCGGCGCCACGAGATCACGCCACGCTCGGTGACGATCCCGGTCTTCGTCCACCCCGACTTCAGCCGCCGCCCCTCCAACCACCCGACCGGCACGGCCACGACCACACCCACGCCGGCGCCGACCGGAGCGGCAGCGACCCCGGCCAGCAGCAACCCGACCAGCGCTGCGATCGGCACGAGACGCACACTGCGGCGCACGATCGAGCGACGCACCGCGGCGGGAGGATGCCGTCGCGTGTCGGGAAACTCGACGTTGCGGACCAGCTCCGGTATCAGCGACTCGAGATCATCGCGATCGCCGATCGGGATCGAGGTGGACGATTCGCTCTCCGCACCACCACCGCCGAGGTCGGCCGTGCGGATGCCGAACGACGCAAGGTGCAATCGACGCCGCACTACGTGAGCAGCGAGTTCGACGTACTGCACGCGGTCACGCGGGATCGTCACCGTGCGCCGGTCGAGGAGTCCTCGTCGCACGACGAGATCGTCGTCGACCTCCTCCACCACGAGGCCGTAGTGGTTGACGACCGTGCCGGCCGCTGCGACGACGAGCCCGACCAGCAGCAAGACGAGGAGCAGCAGGACCGGGGACGCGTCGGACACGATCGATCTCATCGTGTCGGTGGAGTCGACCGCAAACTGGCTGTCGTTGACGAATTGCACGACGGCGGCGAGCGCGACGAACGGCGCGAGCCACAGCGACCGACTGGTGAGTCCGCCGATGACCACCTGGCCGGCCGTCAGCCGCAACAGTGGTGGCCGAGCCGGTGGCGGCAACGGCTCGGGCGGCAGCGGAATCACCTCGCCCGAGGCGGTCACGAACGGCTCGGGCGTCGTGGTCGCGGTCGCGCCCTCCCTCGCGTCGGTGGCGTTTCGGTGACGGGCGCGCCACCGTTCGAGCGTGCTCGCCAGATCCTCGGCGTCCCGCTCCGACAGCGCGCCGAGCTCGACCTGAGCGTTGGCTCCCCCGCCGGCGAGTCCGATGCGCACGACCGCGAGCCCGGTGGCGCGGTGTCGAAGCTGGCGACGCACCTCGACCTGCTGAACCCGCTGCGGTGGCACCACCTGGATGTTCCGCCAGACGATCCCCGAGCGGACGGTGAGTCCGTCCGACCCGATCCCGTAGCTCGTGCGCAGCCAGACCAACCATTGCCAGACCACGAGCGCTGCGGCGATCGCCAGCATCGGCACCCACGCGCCGCGGGCGATGGAGAGCAGTGCGATCGGCCAGGCTCGAACGACGAAGAACAGCCCCGCGACCACCGGACTCAGCGGATGCAGACGACGAGGCACCACCTGCGGATCGTTGCCGGGAAGTTCGGACCCGGCGAGATCGGACCCGGGAAGATCGGGCCCGGCGGGCGGCTCAGGTGCCGTCATCTCGACCGGCGCGCTGCATCAGGAGGCGCCGCAGATCCTCGACCTCGGCCTGCGAGAGCCCGGGGATCGACGCATCGGTCGTTGCAGCGGCCGAGCGCAACTGCACGCTCGACATCCCGAACCAACGCTCGAGCGGACCCTGGCCGACATCCACTTGTTGCAGGCGGTGGTACGGCATCGCCGACGCCTGCTTCCAGAACACACCGTGATGCAGTTCGATCCCCTCCGCGGTGAGGCGATATCTCCACGCCCGATACGCGGCACCCACGTACCAGGTACGCACGACCACACTCACCACGACCAGACCGATCGCGCTCCACGGCAGAGCTGTCGGCACCGAAGCGTCGGAGTTCGCCTGGATCACCACAGCGCCGATCGTGAGGAGCGTGATCAACACCAGATCGGAGGCCACCCAGCCGATCCACCACGCCACGCGAACCTTCGGATGCAGCCGGCGCTCAGCGGACCCAGCAGCGACAGGAGGAGCGAACACCACCTGTCGAGTCTGCCCCGCTCACGCTCTCGGCACACCGCCGGCGAGTCTCGGCCACGGTTCTTGCAGATCGAGAAGCCGCTCGGCGACACATCGGCTGGGAGCGAACGATCGGCCGAGTTGACGAAGACCACCGTACTCGTGATGATGGGCGGTGTCGTCGGTAGCAACACGAACCGCGTCCTCACGAACCGCGTCGTCGATCCCGACGGTTGGAGTTCGGCAGCTCCGCAGCAGCTCGACAGAAAAGCCATGTACCTGGTCTGTCGTGGAGCCCAGAAGGGAATTGAACCCCTGACCTACGCATTACGAGGGAGATCTGAACGTTCCACTCGTTACCTTCGAGGCCCATCTAGCTGGTGTTACGCGGGGTCGTCGTTCCGCCGAACCCCGTCGTTTCCGCCCCAACCAAGCAGATTCTTGGTTGAATTCTTGGTTGGACCGGACGACCACCCCGCCGCGATTATCGAGCGTTCTGCCGTGCGCATAGTGCCGGATAGCGCGTGGGTCCGAGCCTCGTCGGCAGCTGTCGATATGCGCCCCGATTCGGCGGTAGGCGGCACGCTCATGGAGGGGCCGGCTTCTCGCTCTGGTCGGGGCGTCGCCGAGACGCCCCTCGGTAAAGTGTCAC
>DATKCX010000418.1:0-3870 GCA_035512975.1 Ilumatobacter sp. | reverse complement strand
GCGGACGGCCACCACGACAAGGTGCGCGTCGACAACGTCGCTGGTACCCGAGCGCGCCAGCAGGTTCCCTACTTCGAGTCCGTCATCGAAGGCGACAACGACCACGGACTGCAGGAATCGGGCGAGGCGTGCTTGTCGACCGCCATCGCGCCACACCTGGGCGACGACAGGGTGGGTCGTCGTCAGCGGCGTCTTGTGGACGAGCGCTGCGGTGAGGAACTCTTGCGCGGCGCGTTCGCCTCGATCGACCGAGATGAGAAATCCGGCGTCAAGAATCAAGGCCGAAACGGTCGGTCATCGAAGCGACCGCACCTTCGTCGACCGGTCCTGTCTCGTGCTCCCAGTCAGCCAACAGATCCGCCAGCGCAGCGTGACGTTGGGTTTCGGCCGCGAGCAGACGAAGCCCGAGACGAAGTGCGTTCGATCGCCCGCCATGGATCTCGGCCATCTCGTCAAGCGTGTGCTCTTCCTCGGGGTCGAGCCGAACCGTTGTCGTAGCCATGACGATCAATGTAGCACCAACGTGCTACACGAAGGTCTGAACCGATGACGCACCGTGGACGATCGGAGGTCTTCGATCAGATCGCAGACGAGGCGGGCGAGCGTGCCGGCGGTCGCGTTTGACGCGTCCGCGGACGCGTGTGTTCCAGCGCGGAAACCCTGAAGCTACACCCGCTGAGTAGGCTGGTGCGTACCACCTACAACCCCGAACGCACCAGCCTACTCAGCGGGTCGAACGGGCCATCGACGACCGGGAACGTCAACAGCACCAAGGCTTCACCGGCGCGTCTGATCACCGCAACACGACGCGTCCGCGGACGCGTGCCCGAGACGACCAACAACCCGACCGCGCTGCTGTCTTCGTACGCAGGTTTGGTGACCGTGAGCCGCCGCCACTGAGCGCTGGGCCGATGGGAATCGCTCACCATTGGGAAGCACGAACACCAGCCACGCCTCGGCATGGGAAGGAACCACTGACCCGGCATCTGATTTCGTTGGCCGCATGGTTCGCCTCACAGTGTGGCTCAATGGTCGGTTGGTGTTGCGTGGAGCAGGCGCAGTGCGTGCGGCAACACGTCGATCACCGCGTCGATCTGTTCGATCGTGCCTTTCGGCGACCCCGGGGTGTTGCAGATGATCGCCTGGCCTCTGATGCCGGCAACACCGCGAGACAGCCGCCCGTGCGGGCTGACGAGCCGCATTGCCTCGGCGAGGCCTGGTGCTTCGCGCTCGATCACCTCTCGGGTTCCTTCGGGTGTCTGATCTCGTGGCGCGAAGCCGGTGCCCCCGGTGGTGACGACCAGCCCGGCAAAGCCGTCACACATCTCGATGAGCACGGCAGCGACCGCATCGGCTCCGTCTTCGGTGATGCGGTGATCGACCACATCGAAACCGTTGGCCGCGAGGTGCGCGGCCAATCCGCGACCACCAGAGTCGTCACGGGCCCCGTGGAACACACCGTCGCTCACGGTCAGAACCTTGGCGAGCAATGGGGAGGGGTCACTCATGAAGCTCGACGGTATCGAATCAGCACCATGCCGTCGGTGTCGGCATCGTGTGGCAGCACTCGCCAACCGTGGCCGTAGGGTCGCCACGCGCCCACGGCGGGTGGCTCTGGGTCGATGACGAAACCATCCGGGACGGGGTGGTCGATCGACTCAGCAGCGGTGAGCGTGCACACGCTGTACACCAGCCGCCCTGACAACGCAACGAGGGGTGCGGAGGCGTTGAGGATGTTCCGCTGGATGACGGCCAGCTCCTCGATGTCTGCCGGCGTGACACGCCACCGAGCGTCGGCACGGCGCCGCAGCGCCCCCAGCCCGGAGCACGGCGCGTCGACCAGCACGGCGTCGAACGCCTCGGGAATGAACGGCGACGCGGTGCCGTCGGCCACCACGATCGCGAGCGGTTGCCCGGTGCGCTCCGCGTTCTCTTGCAGCAAGCTGATGCGGCTCAGTCGTTGATCGGCGGCGACCACGGTCGCTCCGCTTGCCGCAATCCCGGTCGCCTTGCCACCGGGGGCCGCACACACGTCGAGCACGAGTTCGCCGGGCTGTGCGTTCACCGAAGCGGCGACCCACTGTGACGACTCGTCCTGCACGTAACCGTCGGCGCGTGACGACACCGGCGGCGGCACGTTCATTCGTTCCATCGCCAGCACGGCATCGTCGGCACCGAGCTCGGCAGTCAAACGGTCGGCCACCCAGTCGGGAAAGCTCAGGCGGGCAGCGTCCGATGGCCATTTCATCGGAGTGGTCGAGACCTTTCGCAGCACCGCATTCACGAAACCTCGCGTGCGCTTGGGTGCCAGCCCGACGGTCTCGGAGACCGCTGCGTGGGCAGGCACGTCGGCGAACACCAGTTGGTAGGCACCGAGACGCAGCAGCGTTCGTGTCGCAGCGTCGGGCGGCGAGCTGACGAACCGGTCGACCGCGGCGTCGCATGCGCGTCGCATTCGAGTGGTGCCGTACACAAGATCGGTGACGAACCGCCGTTCGCGGTCATCCAGACCGGACCGGTCGAGCGCAGGGCTCAGCGCCAAGTTCGCGTAGGCACCTTGATCCTCGATTCGACGCAGCACGTTGTAGGCGACTCGACGGGCGTTCATGTGAACTGCTCGTCGGCCGTCGGTTGGGCACCGTTGCGCCATTCTTGGTAGGCCATGCGGGGCTTCCCCTCGGGCTGCACGACTGTCGGCACAAGCGTGCCGTCGATCAAGTCGGCCGCATGGATCTTGAAACGGGTTCCCCGAAACGTCGTCCAGGCACCGCCCAGGCGGACCAATCGGTCGATCTGTTCCGTCGGTGCGTTCCAGTCGATTCTCAGTTCGTCCGGTGTGATCTTGGCGGCGTACACGGGCTCGCCGACCTGTGGCTCGGGGTCGCCGAGACCGGCGGCGAGCGTGTCGATCAACAGGGTCGTGCCGGTCGCCACCAACACACGACGCAGGTCGTCAGCGGTGTCTCGCGGGCCGATCGGGACAACCTCCCGGGCGTACACGTCGCCGGTGTCGAGCCCTTCCTCCACCGCCATCACGCACACGCCCGTTTCGGCGTCTCCGGCCAACAGGGCCCGCTCCACCGGTGCAGCACCGCGCCAACGTGGCAACAGCGAAAAATGCAGGTTGATCATGCTGAGATGACTGAGCACGTGCGGTTTGATGATGCGCCCGTAGGCCACCACGACCCCGAGATCGGCGTCGGCGTCGAGTACGTCGTCAACGCGATGAGTGACCGGAATACCGAACGTCGACGCTGCCGCGCTCACGGGGCTCGGAGAAGTCGCACTCCCCCGCCCGCGGCGCTTGTCTGCCCCTGTGACGACCAGCACCACCTCGTGACCTTCTGCCACGAGCGCTTCGAGCGGCGGCACCGCCATGCCTGGCGTGCCGAGATAGACCAAGCGCATCCGGCGCGTCAACGGAGACGTAGGCGGCGACGATTGCGGCTTGCGGCGTCTTCGGTGCCGTTGGCCACGCGCTGCATGCGGCGGTACTCGGCCATGGCTGCCTTGCGCTGGTCGGGATCCATGCGGTCGAACATCAGCACACCGTGCAGATGATCGAGTTCGTGCTGGTACATGCGCGCTTCGAGTTCGTCGGCCTCACGACTGATCTCGTTGCCGTCGATGTCGATACCGGTGAGCAACACGGTCTTCGGCCTCGAGATCTCCACGTAGAGACCTGGAATCGACAGGCAGCCCTCGTCGTACACCCATTCACCATCGGACTCGGCGATGACGGGGTTGAAGATCGCAGACCGCACCCCGTCGCCGAGGTCCCACACGATGACTTGCTTCTGCACGCCGATCTGCGGGGCCGCCAGTGCGAGCCCATTGCCGCTGTCGTAGAGCGTGGTGAACATGTCGTCG
>DATKCX010000417.1:0-3026 GCA_035512975.1 Ilumatobacter sp. | reverse complement strand
TTTGACGGAAGGGTGCCAGAGCGGACGAATGGGTCGGCCTCGAAAGCCGTTGAGGGCTTCGGTTCTCCGTGGGTTCGAATCCCACCTCTTCCGCCATACGACCGCCGTCAGGCGGTCGTTTCGCGTCTGGGCACCATCAGGCTACGAGCAGCACGCTACGAGCAGAGCGTGTCTCCTTCGGGTGCTTCGAGCTCGATCAGATACCGATCGACCAGTTCGACCACGCACTGATTCACCCCATAGCCCGTGTGCTGATCGGCCTCGACGATGACCAACCGGCCATCTTCCAGCGTGCTCGCCATCGCCTCCGTGGACGACAGCGGCGTGGCCGGATCGCCCGTGGTGCCGATCACCACGATCGGCCCGGCACCCGCACCGGTGACGTCCACCCGCGGGTCGCGCGCCGCCGGAAAGAAGTTGCAGAAGTAGCCGCCCACCGCGCCCTCCGGCACCAGCAGCGGCGCCGCCTCATGGAACGCCACGTTCTCGGCATCGGTCTCGGCGACCGTAGGACGATCCGCCGTGTCGGCGCACGAAATCGTCTGGAACGCTTCGAGCTCGTTGCCGTACGTGCCGTCGGGTTGACGCTCGTAGTAGTTGTCGAACAGCGCCAGCAGGCCGCCACCATCGCCCGACTGGGCGTCGGCCAGCGACCGCTCGAGGGCGGGCCAGTAGGTGTCGGAATACATCGCCTGAATCACCGCACCGGTGGCCACGTCACGATTCACCATCGGTCGCCCAGGAGCGCCGGGCACGGGGGTCTCGTCGAGATCTTCCATCAACGCGGTGTACGCGTCGGTGGCGTCGCCGTCGGGAGCGAACGCACACGCGTTGCTGTCATCGCAACTGGCGAGGAACGTTTCGAGCGCCGCTTGGAAGCCACCGAGTTGCTGCAGCGTACTCTCGAGCGAATCGGCGTTCGGGTCGGCCGCGCCGTCGAGCACGGCGGCGCGAACCGTGTCGGGGAACAACGTCGCCCACGTGGCACCGAGCTCGCTGCCGTAGCTGAACCCGAAGTACGTGATGGTGTCTTCGCCCAGCGCCTGACGGATCGAATCGATGTCGCGGGCGCTGTTGTTCGTGCCCACGAAGTTGTAGATGGTGTCGTTCTGCTCCACGCACAACGCGGCGAACTCCTCGGCCACATCCACCAGGCGCTCGGCCTCGGCGGGGGTTTCCACAGTGGTGTCGATGTCGGTGAAGTACGGGTCGTAGTCGTCGATGCAGTCGATCGGCGGGTCGCTCTCACCCGTACCGCGTGGGTCCCAACCCACGATGTCGAACCGCTCCCGCAACGAACGCGGGAAGATCTGAGCGGCGAAGAACGCGAAATCCGAACCGCCGTAGCCAGGCCCGCCCGGGTTGACCAGCAGCGAACCGATGCGATTGTCGGGGTCGAGCGCCGCAGACCGAGCGAGGAACAAGTCGAACGTGTCGCCGTCGTGGTCGCTGTAGTCGACGGGAACCGTCACCGTGGCCACGTCGACGTCGCCATCGAACTCTTCCCACTCGATCGGGCCCGGATCGAACGGCAGCGCAGGCCCTGGCACCGTGGTATCGGGTGCCGTTTGCGCCGCAGTGGATTCGCTCGGCTCGTCGGTGGTGGCCGGGCTCGCGGCGGCGTCGGCAATGTCGGTGGTGACCGCGGCGGCTGTGGACTCTGCGGACGGGTTGTCGTCGTCAGAGCAGGCGGTGACGATCAAGCAGGCGATCACACCGCTGATGACCACACGGTTCACGACACGGTTCACGACACGGGATGGTTGGCGCGCCGCAGCCCGCTGAAGAGTTCGTCCGCTCACGCCGTCAGGCTACGTTGTCCGACCGCTGTCGCGATTTCGCTTGCACACCTGCGCAAGATCGCGACATCGGTGGGTGAATCCCTAGCCTGATCGCATACGAATGCCACCTCACACCATGCGGCCCCGCGATCACGAGGCGGTCAAGGACGCACGCCTCGCTCGCCCCACGCTGAACCGCGTGTGGGCGTTCGCACGCCCGTACCGCGGCACGATCACGGTGTTCCTCATCGCCATCGTCGCCGCCGCGCTACTGGCAATCGTGCCGGCGCTGGTGGTTCGCGAGATCCTCGACACGGCGATCCCCGACGGCAACCGCAGCCTGATCAACTGGCTGGCCGCCATCGCAGTGGCCGCCGCGTTGGGCGACGCTGTGCTGCAGATCGTCCAGCGGTGGGCCAGCGCCCGAGTAGGCGAAGGGCTCATCGCCGACCTGCGGCGCGCCCTGTTCGCGAAGGTGCAACGACTGCCCATCGCGTTCTTCACCCGCACCCCGACCGGAGCGATCACCAGCCGCCTCACCACCGACGTGGTGGGCGCACAGTCAGCGGTCACGTCCACCCTGGGAAGCGTGGTGAGCAACGTCATCGTGCTCATCACCACCCTCGGTGCCATGCTGGCGCTGGAATGGCGGCTCACGCTGCTCGCCCTGATCGTGCTGCCGTTGTTCGTACTGCCGGCGCAAAGCGTGGGTCGACGCCTGCAGGTGATCTCACGCGAGCAGATGCAGCACAACGCCGCGATGAACACGCAGATGACCGAGCGGTTCAACGTCGCCGGCGCGTCACTGGTGAAGCTGTTCGGCTCGCTCGATCGCGAGAACGACCAGTTCGGTCGGCAGGCCAACGCCGTACGCGACGCCGGCATTCGGCAGGCCATGCTCGGCCGGGTGTTCTTCGTGGCGCTCGCCCTCGTGGCCGCCGTGGGCACTGCGGTGATCTACGGCATCGGTGCCCACCTGGTGGTGAACCGCGACATCACCCCCGGCACGCTCGTGGCCCTCGCCGCACTGGTGACCCGCGTGTACCAGCCTCTCACCGGCCTCACCAACGCCCGGGTCGACCTGATGACGTCGCTGGTGTCGTTCGAGCGCGTGTTCGAAGTACTCGACGCCAACGAGTCGATCTCGGAACGGCCGGGTGCCGTCGACCTGGTCGACCCGAAGGGCGTCATCGAGTTCCGCAACGTCACGTTCCGGTACCCGCCGGCCGAAGAATCGTCGATCGC
>DATKCX010000416.1:0-3886 GCA_035512975.1 Ilumatobacter sp. | reverse complement strand
CAAGCCGCAGGCGCGAATCGACCAGCCCGACCTCATCTTCAAAGGCGAGCCGGGCAAGTTCAACTCGATCATCGACGACATCGAGGAGCGCAACGCAGCCGGCCAGCCAGTGTTGGTGGGCACCATCAGTGTCGAGAAGTCCGAGCTGCTCTCGCGCATGATGAAGCAGCGCGGCATTCCCCACGAGGTGCTCAACGCCAAGCAGCACACCCGTGAGGCCGAGATCGTCGCCCAAGCCGGGCGCCTCGGCGGCGTCACGGTGGCCACGAACATGGCCGGTCGCGGCGTCGACATCATCCTTGGTGGCAACCCAGAACTGATGGCTCGTGCCGAAGTTCTCAAAGAGGGCTTCGGCCAAGACGTCATGGTCGACGACTTCGCCTTGCCCCTGCCGCTGGCCGAGATGCCCGAAGACTTCCAAGAGGAGCGCAAGAAGGCGTTCGCTCGCTACGACGAACTGGTTGCGGAATTCACGGTGGTCTGTCAGGCAGAGGGCGACAAGGTTCGCGCCGCCGGTGGCATGTACGTGGTCGGGTCCGAGCGTCACGACTCGCGTCGCATCGACAACCAGCTCCGTGGTCGCTCCGGTCGCCAGGGCGACCCAGGTGAGAGTCGCTTCTACCTCAGCCTCGACGACGAACTCATGCGGCTGTTCGCCACGGGTGCGCTGCAGTGGGCCATGGGCCGGTTCGACGACGACGAGGCGATCGAAGCGAAGATGGTCACCAAGGCCATCGAGCGGGCGCAAACCACGGTCGAGACCAAGAACGCCGAAATTCGCAAGAATGTACTCAAGTACGACGAGGTGATGAACGAACAGCGCAAGGTCATCTACAAGCGCCGTGATCAGATCCTCGAGGGCGAAGACCTCAAGTCGGCAGCCATGGAATATCTCGCTGATGCCGTGGAGGCATTGGTCGACACGCATTGCACGTCGGTCGCCACCGACGAGTGGGACATCGACGGTCTGGCCAAGGAACTCGTGTTGTTCTGGCCCACCACGCTCACCGAGGCCGATCTCGCCGAGTGCCGCAACTCCGACCAGCTCTACGACGTGATCGTGGCCGAGGCCACCAACCACTACGAACAACGCGAAGTCGAAATGGGCGAAGGCGTCATGCGCGAGGTGGAGCGCCAGGTGATGCTGCGCATCATCGATCAGCGCTGGCGCGAGCACCTCGAGGAGATGGACTACCTCAAAGAGGGCATCAACCTCCGAGCCATGGGGCAGAAGGACCCGCTCGTCGAGTGGCAGCGTGAGGGTTACGAGATGTTCGGCATGATGATGAAGGGCATCGCCCAAGACTTCGTGCGCTACGTCATGCACGTCAAGGTCGTGGAGAACGAAGCACCCAAGCCAACGCTCGAGCCGAAGGTCATGAACATGCAGACGCTGTCGAGCGACAACGCTCCAGCATCCACCGGCTTCGATCGTGCCGCGGCACAAGCGATTGCCGACGGTGACGTCGACGTTCCGGCGGCCGCCCAGCCCGTGCAGACCGCCAAGCCGGCACAGGTAGTGAAGAACGCCTTCGAACAGACGCCGCGCAACGCGCCGTGCCCGTGTGGTTCGGGCAAGAAGTTCAAGCTGTGCCACGGCGCTAGCTGACCGGGCTGCCGTGCGCGACTTCACCGATGACCTTCGCGATCAACGTCGCCGCTTAGGAGAGGCCGAGACGTACCTCAACGTCGCCGAAGGGCGCAATCGCATCGTCGAACTCGAGTCGGAAATGCAACGGCCCGACCTGTGGGACGATGCCGACCTCGCCCGCCGCGTCAACTCCGAGTATGCCGCCGTGAAGGACGACGTCTCGACGTACGACGGCCTTTCGAGTCGCCTCGACGACGTCGAAGTCCTCCACGAGATGGCCCGCGAGGTCGACGACGAGTCGCAGGAAGGCGACATCGAGGCGGAAATAGCGTCGGTGCGCACCGAACTCGACCAACTGGAACTGCGCAGCTTGTTCACCGGGCCGCACGACGACTCCACGTGCATCGTGCAGATCAACGCCAAAGACGGCGGCGTCGACGCCCAAGACTTCGCCGAGATGCTGCTGCGCATGTACGCCAAGTGGGCCGAGCGCCGCGGCTTCCAGACGCAACTCACCTATGAGTCAGAGGGTGCCGAAGCTGGCATCAACTCGGCCGAGTTCACCATCTCCGGCCGATACGCCTACGGGTTGATGCGGTCGGAAAGTGGCACGCACCGCCTCGTGCGAATCAGCCCCTTCGACAACCAGGGCCGTCGCCAAACCAGCTTTGCCGCCGTTCAGGTGTGGCCCGAGCTGGACGCACCCGACGTCGAGATCAACGAGTCCGACGTTCGGATGGAGGTGTTCCGCGCGTCTGGTGCCGGCGGTCAGCACATCAACAAAACGTCTTCCGCCGTACGTCTCATCCACGAACCCACAGGGCTCGTGTCGGCATCGCAGGAAGAGCGCAGCCAGCTGCAGAACCGCGAGCGCGCGATGAACCGGCTCAAGGCCATGCTGGCAGCGCAGATCGAAGCGGAACACCAGGCCGAACTCGACGCCATCGGCGGCAAGCAAGCGCAGGTCGGCTGGGGCAGTCAGATTCGCTCCTATGTCATGCAGCCGTACCAGATGGTGAAAGACCTTCGCACCGAAGTGGAAACCAGCCAGGTCGACGCCGTGTTCGACGGTGCCCTCGACGAGTTCATGGAGGGTTACCTGAGAATGCTCCGCGCCTCTGCCGACTGAGCGAGTGACGCAATGTGACGGTTTGATGGCGATACGCTCGGGAAGCCGTTTGGCACCAGGCCAAACGCCCGCACCACTCACTCATGATTCGCCTCGAAAACGTCACCAAGAGCTACTCCGCCGAAGTCGTCGCCCTCAACGACGCCAGCTTCGACATCGCCAAGGGCGAGTTCGTGTTCCTCGTGGGGCCATCTGGCTCCGGCAAGAGCACCATGTTGCGCCTGCTCAACCGTGAAGAGCGGCCCGAGCGCGGCGCTGTTTGGGTGGCCGGCCGCAACATCATCGACATGCCTCCCAGCCGGGTGCCGCATCTTCGTCGCAACATCGGCAACATCTTTCAGGACTACAAACTGCTGTCGAACAAAACGGTGTTCGAGAACGTTGCGTTCGCGCAAGAGGTCATCGGCAAGCCCAAGCACGTCATCCGGCAACAGGTGCCAGCCGTGCTCGACCTCGTGGGGCTCGCAGGGAAGGAAGAGCGATTCCCGCACCAGCTGTCGGGTGGCGAGCAGCAGCGTGTGTCGATCGCCCGGGCGTTCGTCAACCGGCCGTTGATCCTCATCGCCGACGAGCCAACCGGCAACCTCGACCCCGGTACGGGCGAGGGCATCATGCGCCTGCTCGACCGAATCAACAAGACCGGCACCACTGTGGTCATGGCCACTCATGATCAACGCATCGTGAACATGATGCGCAAGCGGGTCATCCAGCTCGATCGCGGCGTGATCGTGCGCGACCAAGCCCGAGGGGTGTACGAATAGTGTTCGAAGGTTCCTTCTCCAGGCTCTCGTACACGTTGCGGGAAACATGGGCCAGCTTCAAGCGCAACGTCACGCTGACGCTTGCGGCCATCATCACCGCAGCCGTGTCGCTGTTGATCTTCGGCCTCACGCTCCTCATCCAGCATGGTTTCGACAACCTGTTGCAGCGGTGGGAGGGCGGTGTCGAGATGATCGTGTTCGTCCAAGCGGAGGCCAGTCCCGACGCGGTCGAGTTCCTGGCGACCAAGCTCGCCGAGCAGCAGGGAGCAACGATCGAGACGTACTCCTACTGCGCCGTCCCCTGCTCGCTCGCCGACGCCGAGCGCGGACTCGCAGGCGACCGAGCTGCGCTCGGTCTGCTCAATGAGACGAACATCCCTACGTTGTTCAAGGTGGTTCCCACCG
>DATKCX010000415.1:0-2005 GCA_035512975.1 Ilumatobacter sp. | reverse complement strand
CGAGTCGACGAAGCCGGCGAGTCCACCATCGACGGCGTGGAACGAGCGCTCATCCGGAGCCAGGCCAAACTCGCCTACGACGCCGTCTCGCCCACAGACTTGCCCGACGGATTCGACGAGTTGCACCGCAGGATCGTGTTGGCCGAAGAGCGGCGGGGCGCTCCCCGGGTGGAGTTCCCGGAGCAGGAGATCGAAGTCGACGGCGACGGCTCGTTCGAGCTGACGTTCCGGCCTCGGTTGGAGTCGGAAGAACAGAACGCGGCCATGTCGCTGGCCACCAACCTGGCGGTCGCCAAGCTGTTGCTCGACGCCGGCACGGGCTTGTTCCGCGAGATGCCCGACGTCGAAGAGCGACACGTACGGCGGCTGCGCAACAGCGCCCGGGCGTTCGGGCTCACCTGGCCCGCCGACCTGCCGCTCGACCAGTTCGAACGGTCGCTGCCACGCGCCGACCCACGTTCGTCGGCGTTCTTGTTGGCGGTGCGTCGAGCTTCCGGCGGTGCCAGCTACACGCCGTTCGAAGCCGGACGAGTCCCGTGGCACTCTGCCATGGCTGCCACGTACGCCCAGGCCACCGCACCGTTGCGACGTCTGCAAGACCGATTCGTCATCGAAGCGGCACTCGCGGTGGCGGCCGGCCAACCGGTGCCCGACGAGATCACCGCGGCGTTCCAGCGCCTGCCGAAGGTGATGGCCCTCGCCGATCAGCGGGCCGGCAAAGCCGAACGCGAGGCGATCGCGCTCACCGAGGCGGTCGTGCTCAGCTGCTGTGTCGGCGAGACGTTCGATGGCATCGTGGTCGACGAGACCGAGCACGGTGTCGACGTGCAACTCGACCACCCGGCCGTGCTGGCGCGCATCACAGCAAAGAGCGTCGACCCCGGAGACGCGGTGCGGGTGAAGCTCGTCTCGGTCGACGTAGACGCAAGACGCGTCGAGTTCCAACGCGTCGGATAAGCCGCCAAGAAAGGGCCCGACCCCCTTGTCAACCAGCCGCGACGAGGCGGCTGATGCTGCCTCCGGCTTGGAGCAGGTAGACCTCGCCGTCGGGGCCGTTGCGAACGGCGGTGAGGCCGTCGAAACCTTCGAGCAGCAGGTCGTTACGACCCGACGCGAGGTCGAGCGACCAGACCCTGCCCGAGCAATAGTCGCCGTAGATGAAGTCGCCGGTGAGCGAGGCAAGGGTGGTGCCCCGGTACACCGCCGCCCCCGACACCGAGCAGCCATCGTCGCCGTGTTGGTACGTGAGAACGGGTGCCACGAGGTTGCCGGGATCTTCCACGTCGTCGTTGAAGCGGTCGGTTCCTTCGAACGCGCTCCAGCCGAAGTTGAGGCCGTAACCAGCAGGATGGTCGGCCGAGGGTTGCACCCAGTTGATTTCCTCCAGACGATTCTGGCCCACATCGGCGATCCACAAGTCGGCGGTAGCCGAGTCGAACGTGATGCGCCACGGGTTGCGCACTCCCCATGCCCAGACTTCTGGCGCGCCGTCGATTCCGTTGAACTGGCCGGCGGCAAACGGGTTGTCGGCAGGGATCTCGTACGGGTTGGCCGGGTCGGCGGTGGGGGCGATTCGCAGTATGGAGCCGAGCAAGCTGGTGGGGTCGCTCGCACGCCGTTCCGGGTCATTCGCCGATCCGCCGTCGCCGAGCGGAATGTAGAGGAACCCGTCGGGGCCGAATGCCACCGCTCCGCCGTTGTGATTGCCATACGGCTGCTCGACGACGAGCACATCGGTAGGTGACCCGGTGAACGAGCCGTCGGTCGCGACGTCGATGCGTTGCACGTGCGTGTCGCCGTCGTTGTCGGTGAAGTTGACGTACGCCGCCAGCCCGTCGGGAGCGAACGCCAGGCCGAGCAGACCTCGCTCGCCCGAGGCGCTGGTGCTTGCGGTGAGGTCGAGCACCTCGACCGACTCTCCCGTGCTCGGGTCGTACCGGATGACCAGCCCGCCCTGCTCCGCCACGTACCACGCGGCATCGCCGGGACGAATGGCGAGGTCGAC
>DATKCX010000414.1:0-3137 GCA_035512975.1 Ilumatobacter sp. | reverse complement strand
CAACGAGCACGCGCAGATCGTCGACGTGTTCGGCCAGCCGATCCCTGGCTTGTACGAGGCGGGCGAGCTCGGCGAGGCGGTCGGCGCCCTCTACCCCGGCAACGGCGGGAACATCTCCGACGCGCTGTGCTTCGGGCGCGTAGCCGTGGAACACGCACTCCGCGACGGGTGAATGGACTAACTCATGTCGACCAAGACGGTCTCGATGCCTCGGGGTGGCCCGTCTCGATCGGTGAGCTCAGCCAAGAACACCGTACCCACATCGACGCGCGGCAAGGTTCTGCGGTCTGGCATGGACACGGGCCCGCACCACGAACAGATGGTTGGCTAGGTCCCCGCTTGCTCAGCGGTCCATGAATTTTGGTTCGCGACGTTCGAAAAAGGCGCTGTATCCCTCGACAAAGTCTTCCGTTCCGAAGAGCACCCCCTGACTGTCTGCCTCGGCAGCGAGAACCTCGTCGAGGCTCCGAGGGCCTCGTGCGAGCACAGCTTTCAACATCTCATGTGCGAGCGGCGCTCCCTTCGAGACCTGCCGAGCGAGCTCAAGTGCTTCGGAGAGTGCTTCACCGGCCGGTGCGAGCTGGTCGACCAGGCCCATGCGTTCCGCTTCCGTCCCTTCAATCGTGCGACCGCTCATGACCAACAGCTTCGTGCGTCCAATCCCGATTCGATTGATCAGCGTCCACATCGCGCCGTAGTCGGGTACCAGGTTGAAACGAGCGAACGGCGCCGAGAACCTTGCGGTCTCCGATGCGACGATCACGTCGCAAGCAGCAGCGAGACCCAATCCGGCGCCCATAGCCGCGCCCTCGACTGCCGCGATGACGGGCTTCTGGCCGGCAACCATCAGGCGGATGACCCGATGGAGGTTCTGCATCCGGTGGCGTCCGCTTGACGACGTGATGCCGGGGAAGCTGCTGAGATCGCCGCCCGAGCAGAAGTGATCGCCGTCGCCGGTCAGCACGATCGAGCGACAGGCTGAGTCGGCCTGAGCACGGACGAAACACTCCTCCAACTCACCCCGCATCCGCATCGATATTGCGTTCCGGCGTGCCGGGTACGACAGCGTGAGCAGCAGTGTTCCGTCCTCACGAAGCTCGGTTGCGACGGTGCCCTCGTCAACACTCAAAACAGTCCTCCTCCAAGTCCGCCGTCGACACCCACGCTTTGACCGGTGAGGTAGCTCGCCTGACGGCTACACAACATGGCGCACCATGCGCCCAGTTCCTCCGGGCTGCCGTATCGGCGCGCAGGGATGTTGAACCTGCCCAGGAACCTTTGCCGCTCCTCATACTCGGTCGTACCGTTGGCCGCTGCAGCATCGACGAACGTGGTCGTGAGACCGGGTGTTTCGAAGATGCCAGGCAACAACGAGTTGACCACAACGCCGTGACGCGCCACCACCTTCGAGAGGCCCACGGCGTAGTTGGTCACTGCGGCGCGCGAGGCCCCGGACAGTGCCCTCGAAGCCATCGGGTACTTGGCAGCAATCGTTCCGATATTGACGATGCGTCCTGATCCGCGATCTGCCATGCCTTGCGAATAGTGCCGCATGAGTTCGATCGAACCCACGACCATCGACTCAAGAACTGTGCGCCACTGGTCGGGGACGACCGCTCGAAAGTCGTCGGTCAACGGCGGCGGAGAGAACGTGATGACGACGATGTCAGGTGCGGGGCATACAGAGTACAACTGCTGTCGTCCCTGCTCGGTACCGTGATCCGACACGATCGGAGTCACCGTCGCGCCCGTTGCCAACCGAATGTCCGCGGCCGCAGCTTCGAGCCGTTCTGATCCGCGTGCGCTGATGTAGAGGTCGGCTCCCTCCTGAGCGAGCGCAAGGGCGCTTGCGCCACCCAGCCCAGCGCTTCCACCTGCAACGAGCGCAATCTTGCCAGCAATCCCTAGATCCACGGCCGAAATCCTCTATCGGCCCACATAGTTGGGATCTCTACCGTCCTGCAGAGATGATATTCCTTCAGCAAAATCTTCCGTGCTCATCAATATGGATTGAGCCATAGCATTTGCCGACCACTCATTCTCCAACGTCGACTCGAGGGCTCGGTGGAAGGAAAGCTTCGCAAGCGAGTATGCCTGCGGCGGCAATGCTGCCAATTCAGCCGCTAGATCGAGCGCTCGCCCTCGCAGTTGTTCAGCGGAAACCAGTTCGTTCGCGAGACCGATCTTGGATGCTTCATCTGCCTTGATCCTGCGCCCCTGCAAAATCATCTCGCTGGCGCGAGCCATACCCACCATCCTCGGCAGTAGGAACATGCCACCCAGTGGGGGCAATAGGCCGAGCCGTATCCACGACTCCGTGAACGAAGCGGTCTCATCGATGATCCGGAAGTCGCACGCCAACGCCAGCTCGCACCCGATTGTCACCGCCGCGCCGCTGACGGCTGCGACAGTCGGCTTGCCGCATGTGTAGATGCGACGGACCGCACCTTGCGCAACGGTGTACACGTTCGCAAGAACCTCGACGGGGCTCGCATCTCGGAGAGCACCCATCAGTTCAGGGGAAGCCCCCCTGCTGAAGTGTTTCCCCTGGCCAGCGATCACGATGGCTCTCACGGAGTCGTCCGCCGTCACCTGGTCCAACAGTGTGCTCAGCAGGCCAAGGGTGTCGAGCCCGAATGCATTATTGCTGTCAGGATCTGAGAACTCGAGAAGTGCCACTCCATCGATCGGGAAGTGAAGCAGGACTTTCGGCGGTGGGCTGGTGGTCATTGGGGCTACTCGTTCGATGAAGAGGGCTTGCCGCAACAGCGGCGGCGATCAGTGATTCGACGGCAAGAACGGTACGAACACCGTCGTCACGAGGTGATACGGCCGGTTGAGGCAAGACGTTTTTGCTGCGGCTCTTTCGTCTGCAAGGAAATTAGCACATCGTGTTGACTCGCAAGTAAAGGCGGTACGCATGGGACGCTGGGCGGAGCGGATTCAACGCCGCTGGCCAGGCGCGACTCGGTCATGGCAAACGCATAGTTGCTTGATCACGGCAATCGGTCCAATGTTTTGACTTCATCGGCAAGCTGAGCAATCTCCCGCCACCGCCTCGATCCCCTCCGGAACCGGTAGGGCGGGAAGACGCCGATCCAGACGTCGCTGATCTTCCAGCGTGGGATCCGGCGCGG
>DATKCX010000413.1:0-3170 GCA_035512975.1 Ilumatobacter sp. | reverse complement strand
CCACCCCGTGCTCCACGCAGCAGCGGTGTCGCAGCGACGAAGCTGGCCACCTCGACGGGCCACAACAACTCCATCGCACGTCGGCGCAGTGGTGGTGCGTTCACAGGCCGGTGATCATCACCGCCAGCTTCGCTCATGTCGGATCCGCTATGTGGAGAATTTGCTTGCCGAGGTTGCCCCCATCGAACAAGCGGCGCAAACCGAGTGGCGCATTGCTCAGACCTTCGAGGACGTCGTGCTCGACGTGCAGACGTCCGTCGGCGTACCACCCGAGCAAGATGCGCCGCGCATCGGCAAACCGGTCCTCGAAGTCCGATAGCAAGAACCCCTCCATCCGAGCGCGCCGGGTGGTCAACAGTTGGTAGTAGTGCAGCCCGACCTCGGGCCGCTCCGGCCGGTAGCCGGTGGAGATGGATCCGCACAACGCAATACGGCCATGTTCGGCAATGTTGAACAGAGCAGCATCGAGGAGCGACCCACCGACATTGTCGAACACCACGTCGTAGCCGCCAGGTGCAGCTTCACGAAGTCGCCGCCTGATCTTCTCGTCGTAGTGGTCGACACAGTCGTCGAACTCGGCAACGTCTCGCACCCACGAACGTTTGTCCTCTGAGCCGGCAGTGCCGATGACCCGCTCAGCGCCGAGGTTGCGTGCGACCTGGCCAGCGACGGACCCCGTCGCTCCCGCTGCGGCAGTGACCAACACGACATCACCCTCGACTGGCCTACCGACGGTGCTCATGCCGAAGTACGCGGTCAAACCCGTGACTCCGGCAACACTGAGCATCAACTTGGGATCGTCGACCTCCGGCGGAATCACAGCGAGTTCCACGGGAGGATTCGACTCGGTCGTCATGTCGAGCAGCGCATGGGTCTGCCAGTGCAGAGTCCCGTGCACGAGCTGTCCCGGAGAGAAACCAGGGTGTCCCGAGGCGAGCACCTGCCCAACCCCCCATGAACGCATGGCTTCACCGATTGCCACTGGGGGTACGTACGTCTTCACATCGTTGAGCCAGCCCCGCTGGGCGGGCTCGAACGACAGCCACAACGTGCGCACGAGTATCTGACCGTCACCGGGGTTTGCGACCGGTTGCTCGATCAGCTCGAAGTTGTCGTCGGCGACCACCCCGGTTGGCCTGGCTCGGAGCACGAGCTGTTGGTTCACGTCATCGTTCATTGGAGGCTCCCTCTGGATCCACTACCGTTGCCACCTTAACCTTTTCCTCATGATGATTCCGGAGAAACTTGGACGACGATCAGAACCGTCCTGACGTGGGCAACACGAAGCTCTCGACGATCCACTGGTTCGTGATCTCGCCGACCAGCAGCGGGTCAATGCTCGATGCTGTCCAATCGGCCGATCTACGAGACATGCAACGGTCGTCGAGCGCGGGGCAGGGCACTCGTCGGTCTCTTCGGATCAGGCCCGCAGCCAGCATCCGCTCGATCGCGACGACCTACTTGGCAAACGAGAACAAGGCGGTGTGGGCGATGCCGTCGCCGACATCGAGCTTCAGCGTCTTGCACGACGAGACGTAGCTCTTCGGCGTCTTCCAGTTGAACTGGTACTCGCCTCCTCCGAGGTTCTGCAGCCCCGACGCGCCGGTCGAGTACTCCTCGATCGCGTCGGCTGTCAAAACGTTGCTGCAGGCCAGCGACGAGACGGTCACCGACACCGAGGTCAACGTCGTCACCGGAGCACCGCTCGAAGTGGTCAGCGTGAACTTGAGCGGGATCGTCTGCCCTGCCTTGGCGGCGTTGAGGGTCGGTGATGCGTTGACGGGAGCGCGGAAGCCGGAGAACACGATGGTGTCACTGACATCGCAGGCGTCGCCGGCGCCGTCGCCATCGGTGTCGGCCTGACCAGGGTTGGTGTCGGTCGGGCAGTTGTCGACGTCGTCGAGCACCCCATCACCGTCGGCGTCGATGACTTCATCGACCTGGACTGCGCCGGCGTCGCAACTGCCGGGTTCGCTCGTCACCCCGCGCTGGTCGGTGACCGGGCAGAGCATGATGTTGCTCCCGTTGAGCGTGACCGACGTGGACGCCGGGACGATCCCCAGGGCCGGGCCCTCCAGCGGCAGCACCGTCTCCGTCGGCCCGCCGTTGTCGGCGAGCGGTCCGAGGTGCACGGAGGTCAGCGCCGTGGAGCCACCGGTCCCGCCGTTCTGGCAGCTGGCGTCGGATCCGGTGTTGTAGCCCCCGTCGACCCACACCCCCGGTCCTGTCCCCTGGGAACAGGTGCCGTCGAAGATGTTCGCAGCCGCGTGCACGTAGCCCCACCCGACATTGCCGTTGTCGATCGTCCCACCGCCACCACCGGCCGAGTTGCCCGTGAACGTGGTGTTCCACACGGTCACCATGTTGTCGTCGATCGCGGTCGGGGTCTCGCCTCCGTAGGTCGTGGTGTGGACGGATCCCGCGTGCGCACCGTTGTCGATCGCCCCGCCGCCGTCCACGGCGGTGTTGCCGACGAAGGTGGAGTTCCAGAGCGTCAGCGTGCTCGCACTCAGGAGCGTCGCGGTCTCAATGCCGTTGCCCGTCGTGGTGACGTCGCCGCTGTTGTTGCCGTTGGCGATCGCCCCGCCCCTGTCAGCCGCGTTGCCGCTGAAGGTCGAGCCCGAGACCGTCAGCGTGTTCACGTTCTCGTTGGTGGCGATGGCTGTGAACGTGATGCCGGCGGGCGTCTCGGCGCACGTGTCGGTCGTGGGTTTCTTGCAGGCGATGGCGGTGGCGTTGCCGCTGCGGTCGCCGTTGTCGATCGCCCCGCCGTTACCACCGGACGAGTTGCCGGTGAACGTGGAGTCCGTCACCGTGAGCACGTGCGTGTTCTTGTTCGACGCGGTGGCCGTGAACGCTGGCTCGAGGTCGATCGTGACGATGGCCGTTGCGGTGACGCTGCCGCCGTCGGCGCCGTGGTTGATCGCGCCGCCGTCGCCGGCGGTCGAGTTGTCGGCGAAGGTTGAGCCTGTCACCGTCATCGTCGACGTGAAGTCGCCGGTCACTGTGGCCGTGCTCGGCGCGATGCTGTTCGCCAAGACGCCACCGCCGTTGCTGGAGTAGTCGATCGCCCCGCCGTCACCACCGGACGAGTTGCCGGTGAACGTGGAGTCCGACACCGACAGCGTGCTGTCGATCCCGAACGCGGACGTCTCCGGGGTCGCGGCGTA
>DATKCX010000412.1:0-11372 GCA_035512975.1 Ilumatobacter sp. | reverse complement strand
ACGCCAGGTCGGTGTCCCAGTCCGGTGGAATGAAGTTCATGAACCAGCCGAGGTGAATCTTTTTCGTCATGTCCTCGATTGAACGCCACCGAGATATCCGGGCGGAGGCGGGCAGATGATCAGTGCATTGCGCCGTGTTTCCTCCGAGTTCAGAACTCCAGCAGATTGTCGCGGAACATGTCGTACGAGTAGCCGGTGCGAACCAGGCCGCGTCGTTGCAGAGCTGGCACGAGCCCCTCGGTGATCTCAGCGACTGCCCGTCGGGTGGTGTTCTCGAGGGTGAACAGGAACCCGTCACCACCGACCTCCTCCATGACTTCTCCCATTTGCGCTGCTACTTGATCGGGTGTGCCGAGCAGCTCGATGCGAGGCCCGCCTGCCCCGGCACTCGAGCCGAACTCCCGGAGGGTCAGGTGGGAAGAGGCCTTGACGATCGCGTCCAACGAACTCTGGTGGCCGTTGGTCACCATCAGACCAGCGGCGGCCAACTCACCGATGGGCACGTCGAGGTCGAACTGGGAGAAGTCGATGTTGTTGGTGAACCCCATGTTGGCGAGGCGGTTCATGGGATTCGCCGCTGATGCAGCTGCACTACGGGCCTTCCTGGCCTGGGCGTCCTCCATGGTGTCGCCGAGTATGGGCGACACGTTGAAGAGCACCTTCACGTCGTCGGGCTTGCGGCCGAAGGTGAGCGCTTGGGCTCGCACGTCGGCCCGGTACTCCTTCATCACCTCGACGCTGACGGCGCTGGCGATGACCGAGTCGGCGTATTGTGCCGCGTACGCCCGGCCGGCCGGCGATCCGCCGGCTTGCACGATGACGGGCTTTCCCTGCGGGGCGCGCGCTGTGTTGATGGGGCCGCGGCTCTTGTAGTACTTGCCTTCGAAGTTCACGTTGTGGACCTTCGACGGATCCGCGAAGATCCCGTTCTCCTGGTCGACCAACACCGACCCCGGCTCCCACGACTCCCACAACTGCCACACCAGCTCGGTGAACTCTGTGGCCATCTCGTAACGCACGTCGTGGGGAGGTTGGCCGTCGCGGCCGTAGTTCTGCTGTGCCCGATCGGAGCTGCCAGTGACCATGTTCCAACCGGCTCGCCCTTGGGAGACGTGGTCGAGCGTCGAGATGTACCTGGCCAACAGGTACGGCGGGTATTCCGTGACGGTCAAGGTCACCACGATGCCCAACTTCGAGGTCACTTGGGTGAGCATCGACGCCACGACTGCTGGGTCCATCTTGTGCACGTGGTAGCCCGACTTCACGTAGAAGTCGTGACTGCCTTCCCACGCATCAGGCACGAACGACGAGTCCTCCAAGATGAGGTAGTCGAGGCAGGCCCGCTCCAACTGCTTGACAAAGTCGATGTAGAAGTCGGGTGACATCGCCCCCCGGCCTCCCGTGCCGGCCCACGTGTCTTGCCATGCGTGGGCGCGCATTCCGTTGAGGAACCATCCGAGGTGGAACTTGTTGGCGGTCATGGCTCCACGCTGCGGCATGCGGGTTTCCGCGCCGGGTCGCGTTGGTGACAGCAGAATTACGCCTGTGGCAAACAGCGATGCTCGCCCCGAACGGCGGCTTGCACCCCCGCCATGATCACCGACTTCAACGCCCAGCTCACCGCGAAGGGATCGTGCCGGGCACTATCCCTTCGCGGTGGGTGGTGGTGGTGGTGGCAGGTTGTCGCCGCCGTCGCGTACTGCGGCGGCCAGTCCGTCGATCGCTCGAACCACTGCCGACGCCGGGTGGGCAGCGGCTTGCCGCTCGCGATAGGCCGCGACCAACTCCGCCCAGCGGGCCTGCTCTGCCTCTGACGCGCGCCCCACCAGATGCTTGTAGGCCAGCAGGTTCTCTTCGCTGCGGTCGGTGAGGGTTTGCGCCTCGGCGGCGTAGTGCTCGTCGAGGAGCGTGTCGAGTTCTGTGTCGGTCATCACCGGCACCACCCTGGCGGCGATACGAGCCATGTTGCGATACGAGCCCTGCAGGAGAAACGCCGGCGTGGGTCGATCTTCGTCGGTGGTGGAAGCCGAAGCGATGTACGCCGAGTTCACCGCCAGGAGCGCATCGCGAGCGCGGCCCAGTTGGCGCACGGTGCGAACGGATGCGTCGAGGTCGGAAGCGTCCCAGTTGTGTGTGAGGTTGGCCGAGTCGACGGCCAATGATCCAGCCGCCATACGACGAATGTCGTCGAGATCGTCGAGCAATCGCGCTGCATGGGGGGCGAGCGCTGGGTTGGCGGTGACCGAGTTGTCGAGGTACGAAGCGGCGAACGAGTCGGCATGGCTGGCCGACACGTCGCCGAGGTTGTGCACGTCGGCTCGGTTCACGAGCATGTCGGGCATCTCGAATCTGCCGCCACCGGTGGTGTACGGGTTGCCGGCCATCACCACACCGAACCGCTTGCCGCGCAGGTCGAACGTGTGGGCTTGGCCGTCGATCACGCCCTCGATCCGTCGGGTCGCGTCGGCGAGTGGAATGAACCGAGACAGCAACACCGGCGAGGTGTGCTGGATGTCGTCGACATACAACAAGACGTTGCGACCCAACCGGAACGCCAGGTTGATCTTCTCCACCTCGGCGCGCGCCGTTGCGTTGGGCGCATCGGCTGGATCGAGCGACACCGTGTCTTGTCCCAAGGCCGGCCCATTGACTTTGACGATGAGCACGCCCAGCTGATCTGCCAGCCATTCCAGCAGCGTGGTCTTGCCATAGCCCGGCGGGGAGACGACGACGAGCAAACCCTGACGGGCGGCATCGGTGGCATCGACGGTGCCGAACTGGCGAGCGAGATTCGAGCCGAACAGCGGAAGCAGGGTCTGATCGATCAGCGAGTTGCGGACGAAACCCGCCATTGGCTTCGGTCGCAGGTCAGCGAGCCCGATGGCGACGTTGGCAGCATGAATGACGGCCTGGCGCGCGGCGATGTAGGCCGGCCACCGGCTCTCCATGAGGGCGAACCGGGCACCTGCGGTGCCGGCCAGTGCGTCGAGGCGTGTGGACAGGGAGCCGTCGACGATCCGTGCATGATCGGCTACGAGGCCGGTCGCCGCAACGGCAACTGCGCCGGCGACCGATCGTGTCGCAGGGGCGCTGTCGCGGCACGCCAGATGAGCGGCAGCTTCGTCGATGTCGAACCGGAACCGATCCCGTTCGGGCGCGGCCCCGACGAAACCAGCGAGCCACTGTCTGGCAACGAGGAAACGATCGACAGGTGTTCCAGCGGAGTTGACCGCAGCGACGAACTGTGACGACCTCGGCGCTCCGACTGTCGACTCCAGAGTGGTGAGCAGTTCTGTTGCGGTGTCGCTGACGATGAAGGTGTCGCCGTCGGCCACTTCGTCGACGAGGTAAGCGGCAGCCGCCTCCAAGGTGCCGGGCGACCACGGTGGAGGACCTTCGCCGACGAACTCGAGGAGTCTGGCCTCCAGTTGAGTCCGCGCGATGTCGACTGGCTCGCTCGAACCGAAGTCGACGCGGGCCGCGGCAGCCAACCCGAGTTGGCCGGTGAGCCGGGTGCGTTCGCTGTCGTCGATCGAGTGCCACCACAAGCGTGCGAGCGCACGGGCGGAGGCGGTGTATCGCAGCAGCGGTTCGCCAGCGAGCTGGCCCGAGAGAGCGGTGAGAATGCGCGCGGCGTCGTGATCGTGGACGCCCCGCTGGTAGCCGTCGTGATGTCTGCGCTCTGCGAGCCGGGCGATGCGTTCGGCAAGCACCGTGGGGTTCGCCGCATCCGCTACGAGAGCCCCGATGCCTCCGGATCGCTCCGCATCGGCGATGACGGCCCACGCCAAGTACTCGGACCGAGACACATCGGGAGCCTCTGACGGGTAGGGCGAGGCGAGGAGGTCGACGAAGGCGCTGAGCTGTTCGGTGACGTCAGATGCGTAGTCGGTGCCGGTGACGGTGACCGATACACGGCCATCACCGGTGGGCGCGAGTACCACCTCGTACGGCTGGAGTGTGCGCGAGAGCCGATGACTGCCGAGCTTGATGACGTTGTCGTCGCCCCCGAGCGCGGTGCGGTCGCGTAGCCGTCGACGAGCAGTCTCGGCCGCGAGGCGCAGCGCAGAGCGCATCTCGGCGGCGCGGCCCGCATCGCCGAGTGATTCCAGTTCGTCGGCGAGTTCGCGTACCCGTGACGGCATCTGATCGGTTGCGAGAAACGCCTCGACCTCTTGGTCGGTGGTCTGTTCGGCTGCCCGTCTCGCAACAGTTTCGATGAGCCGATTGCCGGCCTCGACAAGCCGAGACGCCCGCCGATTGCGCTCGTCGACGAGCGTCGTCCGCTTCGCGCTGACTGCTTCGTGCACCGCGTTGCGAAGCTCCGCGAGGTCTGCGCCGCGTTCGGGGTCGTCGCCGTATCGGCTGTCGAGCCGCTCGATGTTCACCAGCAGTCGGGCGAGAACCGCGTCACAATCTTCCGGTGTGGCCGCGGTGGCGACCGACCCGCCCATCGTTTGTTCGACGAGACCGCGTTCGGCGTCGAACGCGGCACCGGTCTCGGTGGCCGCAAGTGCTCGTCGGCGCTGATCGAGTATCGATCGCGCGCGGTTCAGCGCTCCGGTGATGTCGGAAACGGATCGAACGATGCCTGTGCGAACCGTGGGGTCACCCGAGTCGATGGCTGCAACGGTGTCGACCACAGCATCGAGGTCGTGTGCCTGCGCAGCGAGTGTGGCCGCGATCGCGTCGAGCTCGACGGTGGTGGTTGCCTCGTCGACCGCCCTGGTCTGTGTGTCGACGGCCTGGTGAAAGGTTGCGAACGCCGTTGCATCGGCGAGCACGGTGATCGCGCGTGCCGACATCGCCACGTTTGCTTCGTCGAGTTGCTGTGCCAATGGTTCGATGGCCAATGGATCGAGTTGTTCGAGCTCGCCGAGGCCGGCAACGGCACCTCGCGTTCGTCGCAGCTCGCCCATCATCGCGACGACTGCAGCGGCGGTGCTGGCACCGCCAACCTTGGCCAACGTGTCGCGTACCTGTTGATCCACCCGCACGAGCTCGTTGCGAGCCTGGACCTTCTTGCGCTCACGTACGGCGTACTCGTCGATCAAGCTGCCAACGGTGACAGCGGCTTCGGTGAGCGCCGCGCGAACGGGCGCGGCCTCGTTGTCGTTGAGCCACAGGTTGGTGTCGAGGATGCGCCGTGCCCCGGCCGCCGCATTTTCCCAGGTGCGCTGTGTTGGCTCACCACTGGTGACGATGCGCGACAACTCGAAGATCGCACCGAGCCCGCTCACCAGCGCGGGGTTGCCCACCCGGGCCGCCCACTCGTTGCCTGCCGCGACCGGCGGCACATGGTCGGGTGCCGTGAAGGGAGTCGTCCACCACTGGATGGGGTGTGACACCGCTTCCGCGGCGTCTTGGGGTTGTCCCCGGAACAGCACCATGCTGCCGTTGTCGAAGATCGCGAAACCGTGCGCCGGGATGACTTGGGCGATCTCGTGACGTACGAGGTTGTACGGCATGAGCAGGTATGCGCCGTCAGAACGGCGGTGATACACGTACAACAGATCTTCACCGTTGGGTGCGGCGATGACCTCCTCCAGTGCCATGTTGGCGGTGTCGACGTCGAAGGTCCGGGTTCCACTGGCGGCGGTGTGATATCCCCCGCAGAACACGATGCCGTTGCCCCCCGGGAGCATGCGTGACGAATGCCCCGCGGCGTCGACCCGCACGCCGCCTCGTGTGGAACGCGAGAACACGTAGGTTCGTGAGCCCTCGCCGTAGAGCGCCACGTCGATGAGCAACACGTCGCCGGTGGTGGCGTATCGAATCGCTACATCGGTGAGCGACTGGTTGGGGTTGGCGACCGCTTCGTCGATGACCGCGTGGGTATCGCCCATGCCGGTGTCGACACGAAGCTGCAGCCGGCCGGCGCGGAACCCGACGAACACCTCGTCGAGCACCGCGGTCACTGGGTACGCCCCGGCCCGCTGGTCTTCGCGGGTGGATTCGCGCCAGTCGAGGTCGTGGGCGGCGGGGAAGGTGTAGTCACGGTCGCCGCGGGCGTCGAGGTACGACACGCCGCCCGCATCGGTGACGGCCCAGCGCAGCACTTGGATGTCTTGCTCGCGCTCGCCCACCCGGAACACCGCAAGGAGTTGGTTGCGGGTGACTCGCAAGTCGGAAAAGCGCGCCTTGCCGTAGAACCGGTACAGCTTGTCGAAGTCTTCTCGAAACGTCGGGTCGCCGAGAAAGTTCCGCGGATCATCGGCTGCGAGCGGCGCGAGTTCGGCCGCGTTCGGGTCAGCCGCGTACAGCGCGAACACGTGCTCGGGCGTGATCGTGCCCAACTCCAGTTCGGTGTTGTACCCCAGCACGAGCACGTCACCCACCCGCGTTGCGTCACGGGCACGACACGCCACCGCTGTCGCCAGTCTGCTGGCACCGGTGAGCGAGATCTGTGTACCCCCGAACGCTGCGGTTCGGATGGCATCGACCGCTGTCGTGGCGGCGAGCAACGCCTCGGTTTGCGCGCCGAGGCGGCGTCGCAACAACTCGTAGTTGCCGCCGGTGAGCTGGGCGTCGCCCGCTTCGGTGGTCGCCGTTTCAGACACGCAACATCACGCGTCGTCGACGACGTCGCCGACCTTGACGTGGCCCAGCTTCGAGTCGGCGAGAGCCTGTTGCAGCGTGGCGATCAGTTCGGCACCGCCCTTCTCATCTCCAAGTTTTGCGCCGAGCTTGCTGACGAACCGGGTGAGCGTGAGATCGAGGACGCCGGAAGCACCGACGCCGCCCAGACCTGCAGCGACATCGGCGACCAGGTTGGCGTCGCCTTCCAGGTACGGCTTGAGCAGCTGCGTGCCGCCGTCAGACGACTGGAGGAAGCCATCGATCGCCTGACCGTGCCCAGCTGCTGCCAAAATCTTCTCGACGATCGACTCATCGGACACGATGGTCATGTCGGCGTTCGACAACGATTGACCCAACGCTGCAGCGGCCGACTTGGCCACGTCGGCGCGGGCTCCGATGGCCGACTTCTTCACGTCGACGTCGGCTTCGAGACCAAGACGGAACTCTTCGTGCTCGCGACCGGCGTCGGTCATTGCCTTCACGCCGACGGCCTTGGCGGCGAGACCATCACCTTCGCCCGCGAGACGCGACTTGGTGGCCTCGCCTTCCGCGGCTCCGACCTCGCGCACGGCGTCGGCGTCGGCGCGCTTCACTTCGACCTCTGCGAGGCCAACCTGGCGGATGGCATCGGCGCGCTCACGTTCCACCTGAACGGTGGCCAAACCATCTGCGGCCGCCGTGGCTTGCTGGCCCTCGGCGCGCCGCCTGGCGGCGGCAGCTTCCTGTTCGGCCGCGACGGCGTCGGCGCGGGCCAATGCGGTGATGCGCTCGGCCTCGCTGGCGGCCGCGGCCTTGCCGGCTTCTGCCTGCTTGACGGTGCCGACGAACGAAGCTTGGGCCACGCCTTCGGCCATTTTGACTTCGGCATCGGCTTGTCGGGTGGCTTCCTCGACCACGCGGAGGGTGTTGATTCGTTCTTCCTGCTCGGCCACGCCCAAGTCGGCGGTGACACGGTCGCGCGCGACGTCGGCGAGTTCGCGGCGCTTGGTCTCTTCTTGTACCTGGGCTTCGGCAACCGCGGTGTTGCGGCCGGTGACGGCTAGGAGACGGTCGCGTTCGATTTCCTCGGACTGCACGGCGACGGTGCGGTCCTTGTTGAGCCGGGCGATTTCCACTTCCCGGTCGCGGTTCTCGCCTGCCACACCGATCGTTTGGTCGGCCTGGATGCGGGCTGCTTCTGATTTCTGTCGGGCGGCAGCTTCCGCGTGTGCGGCTTCGGCATCGGCGTGCGCCTTGACGGTGCGCACTTCTTGCTGCTGGCGTGCGGTGGCCTCTTCGCGGTCGCGCTCCATCTCCAACACCGCTTTGTCGGCATCGACGGTTCGGCGGGTGGTCTCTTCTCGCTCGTTCTCTTGGGCCTTGTTGGTCTCGATGTGTTGGATGGCGGTGCGTTCGGTGATCTTGCGGATGCCGTCGGCGTCGAGGATGTTGTCGGGGTCGAGTTGATCGAGCGGGGTCTGCTCGAGGTAGTCGATGGCCACGTCTTCGAGCACGTAGCCATTGAGGTCTTTGCCGATGATCTGCACGATCTCGTCACGGAACTTCTGGCGATCGACGTAAAGCATCTCGAACTCGAACTGCTTGCCGGCGGTCTTCAGCGCCTCGGAGAACTTCGACTCGAACAGTTCACGCAGCGTGTCGATGTTCGACGCGCGATCACATCCGATGGTCTTCGCCACGGTCTTCACGCTCTCGGCGTCGCCGTTGACCTTCACGTAGAACTCGACGTCGATGTCGGCGCGGATGTTGTCGGCACAGATCAGACCGGCCGAGCGCCCCCGGCGCGTGATCTTGACCGTCTTGACCGAAATGTCCATGGTCTCGGCCTTGTGGATGACGGGCAGCACCGCCATTCCGGTGAAGGTGACGGCGACGTCGCTCCACTTCGACACCACCAACGCCTGGCCCTGCGGCACCTTGCGGAACAGCCGAGCGAGCGCCAACGCTCCGACGACCACCACGGCGATCACGATGATCACGATGACGGCGACCACCGCGAGGGCGTCGCCCAAACCGGCGGCAAAGAGGGGGGTAGAGGTCATGGAGCGGCCTTTCGTGAACCGATCAGAGAAGGTCTGACGGTAGATGATCGATGGTGTAGGTGTTGCTGGGCGAGTCGTAATCGACCACCAGCGCGACATCGCCAGCGCTGAACGTACTGCTGCCGATGTCGGTACGTGTTCGAATTTCCACGCGCGACGTGGTGCCATCAGGTGTGCGCACATCGCCGTACCCGCGGTGTTGCGTGACCGATCCGGAGCGAACTTCAACCGTCGCGCCAACGAGGTCGTCGGCGGTGAATGCGGTGGTGGGGGCGAACGTGCGCGACAGCCACGGTGCCGAAACCGCCACCACGCCGAACCCCACGACGCCGGCACCGACTGCCGCGAGCAGCGCCACGAGCGCAAACGTCGTGCCGTCGACGGAGTCGAGGATGAACAGCTGCGTCAGCACCGAAACTGCCCAGCCCACGAGGGCGAAGATCGTGAAGACGATCTGGATGGGCACGTCTGCCAAGCCGACCGCCCCGAGCGGGCCGTCGGTGGCTCCGTCGAGTCCCTCCAATCCGTCGTCGAGATTGCCGAAACCAACCAGTGAAAGAAGCCACAGCGCAAGTGCCAAGATGAGCAACACGGTGAAGATCACGGTGGGCAGTTGGAACGAGGCGTTGATCACGTTGCCCAACAGATCCTCCTGCGACTGGACTGGTGACCCGCTGCCGACCAGAACCGCGGCCAGCATAACCAGTTGAACGGTTTCGATAGATTCGGGCTCATGACATCGGCGGGGGCATCGACGAGCACCGATCAGTTGCGCATGGCGACCCACGGGCTGCGACCGATGGCCGGACGCGACCGACACGAGTCGCATCGGTCCGCTACGCCGCTCGAGCTGTTGTTCGACCTCGCCTTCGTGATCGCCTTCAGCGTCGCGGGGTCAGAGCTCGCCCACATGCTCGCCGAGGGTCACTATCGTTCCGGGCTGATCGCGTTCAGCTTCGCAATGTTCGCGGTCGTTTGGGCATGGATCAACTTCACCTGGTTCGCGTCGGCCTACGACACCGACGATTGGGCGTATCGACTGCTCACCGCTTTGCAGATGGTCGGCGTGGTCATCCTGGCGCTGGGCCTCCCGGCGATGTTCGCGTCGGTCGACCACGGAGACGCGCTCGACATTCGGGCGATGGTGTTCGGCTACGTGGTGATGCGCGTCGCGATGGTGATCCAGTGGCTGCGCGCCGCCCGCCAGGATCCGGCCCGGTCGCGCTGTGCCCACATCTACGCAACCGCCATTTCGATCGCCCAGGTCGGTTGGGTCGTGGTCGCGCTGTTCGATCTGCGGATCGGCGCGGCGTTCGCCGCGATCGTGCCGCTCATCGCGCTCGAAGTGGCCGGCCCGCTGGTGGCTGAACGGGTCGGTGACGGCACCCCGTGACACCCCCACCACATCGCGGAGCGCTACGGACTACTCACCATCATCGCCTTGGGTGAGGTGCTGTTGGGCACGGTCGCTGCCCTCAGCGCGGTGCTCGAGTTGCAGGGTTGGTCGTTCCGACTCGCCCTCGTCGCCGTCGCCGGGGTCGGACTCATGGTCGGCATGTGGTGGGTCTACTTCCTGCTTCCAGCCGGCGACATCCTGCATTTCCACCGCAATCGATCGTTCGGATTCGGCTACGGCCACTTCCCGGTGTTCGGAGCGATCGCTGCGGTGGGTGCCGGGCTCCACGTGGCTGCGCTGTATCTGGAACACGAAGCGCACATCTCGGCCACCGCCGTCATGTGGACCATCACCATTCCTGTGGTCGTGTACTTCGTCAGCACGACGGTGCTGTCCGGCCGTCTGTTGGGTTGGAGTGCGAGCCATCTGATCACCACCGGGTTGAAGATCGCAGTGGCGCTCGCCGCAGTGGCCCTGGCTGCCGCAGGCGTCGCCATCGAGTGGTGTGTGGCCGTCGTGGCGCTCGCACCGGCGACCGGCGTGATCGTCACCGAGTTGCTCAGCAGCCGACCACAAGGTCCTCGGCGTTGATCGTCGGGCTCCGATGTGCCGTCTGCGGCACCACGGTCGACATTGCTGCTCCACTTGCGTGGAAGTGCCCGCGCGCTTCGGCACACGACCCGCACCATGTGCTGCACTTCATCGAGGCCGGGCCGGAGGTACCGCTGCTCGACAGCGACAATTCGTTCCTTCGATTCGGCCCTCGGCTGGGGTGGTGGGCGTTCGCTCGTGCGAATGGCATGACTGCGAGCGCCTGCGAGGCATTGACGCACGAGGTTGCCGGGAGGTTCAGTTCGACGCCGCTGGTGTTGTCTTCGACGTTGTCCGAGGTGGTCGGGAGCGACGTGTGGGCAAAGGTCGAGATCGCCAACGTGGCGGGTTCGCACAAGGCTCGGCACCTCGTGTCGATCTTGCTGCACCTGCGCGCCGCTGAGACCCTCGGGCTGCTCGCTCGCCGTCCACCGCTCGCGATCGCGTCGTGTGGCAATGCGGCGATCGCAGCTGCCACGTTGGCGGCGGCAGCGGAGTGGCCGATCGACGTGTTCGTTCCAACGTGGATGGATGATTCGGTGGGCGTCACCTTGAGGGCGCTCGGCGCGCAGGTCACCACCTGCGAGCGCCGCGGCGACGACCCACCTGGTGATCCCACACTGTTCCGCTTCAGAGATGCGGTCGCCTCCGGCTCGATTCCGTTCAGCGTGCAAGGCCCAGAGAATGGCTACTGCCTCGACGGGGGTCGCACCATCGGCTGGGAGCTTGCGGAGCAGCTCGTTCACGCTGATGTTGCGCCCGGT
>DATKCX010000411.1:0-10195 GCA_035512975.1 Ilumatobacter sp. | reverse complement strand
AGGAGCGCGATCTGCACTTCGGTGGAACCGGTGTCGGTTGCCGTCTTGCCGTGTTCGGCGACGATGTCAGCTTTGGCCTTGAGTGCCATGATGTATGCCTTCCAGCATTCTTGGAGGTCGCGTCAGCCCGATGGGACTGTTCGCATCACGCCTGCGCCGGAACAAGTTCCAGCCCGAACGGACTCGGCAATGCTACGGCGGGCCGCCCTCGGTCACAACCGATACGCTCCGCCGACGTGACGCTCGATGCACCCTCACCCGGGGCGGCCCGGCGCGCCGGCGCGGCGATCGAGCTGCGCGGCGTCATGAAGCGGTTCGGCGGCGTCGAAGTGCTCACCCCGATCGACCTCTCCGTGCATGCCGGTGAAGTCGTCACGATCCTCGGGCCGAGTGGCTGCGGGAAGACCACACTGTTGCGAATCGTGGCCGGGTTGGAAACGAGCAGCGCCGGTTTGGTCGCGATCGACGATGCCGGCCCGCACGTGGCTCGGCGAGCAAAACGAATCGGTTTCGTGCCGCAATCACCAGCACTGCTGCCGTGGCGGACGGTCGAGCAGAACGCGACGCTCCTGCAAGATCTGAACCGGCGAGCCAATCCGACCGACCTGCCCAACGCCGTCGACCTGCTCGACCGAGTCGGACTGTCGGCGTTTCGCCACGCGTACCCCCACGAACTGTCGGGCGGCATGCAACAGCGCGTCGCACTGGTTCGAGCGTTCGCGCTCGGAGCCCCGTATCTGCTGATGGACGAGCCGTTCGCGGCGCTCGATGAGATCACCCGCGCCGACATGCGCTACTTGTTGGCGGCGCTGCGGGAACCGCTGAACACCACCGTGTTGTTCGTCACCCACTCGCTGGCCGAAGCGGTGTTCATCTCCGATCGCGTACTCGTGATGTCGTCGCGACCTGGCCGAGTGATCGAGGTGGTCGATGTCGATCTGCCGCACCCGCGGTTGCCCGAGTTGGAAGACACCCCCGAGTTCTTCGCCATCGAGACACGGCTGCGCCACGCGCTCACCGCCGGAAACGTGCGATGACCATCGTCCCGGCCCGGTTCTCGGCCGCCGCGTGGACCATCAGCGGCGCAGTCGCACTGTTCGCCGCGTGGGAAGGCTTTGTGCGCTGGCAAGACGTACGCCCGATGAAGCTGTTGCCACCGTCGAAGATGGCGTCGGCATTCGCCGACACGCCGACGTTCTACCTCGAGAACATGTGGGTCACGGCTCGCCATCTGTTCCTCGGAGTGGGCGCTTCGCTCGTGGTGTCGGTCGCGATCGGAGCGTTGCTCGCCGCCTTCCGACCGCTGGAGCACGCATCGCAACCGCTGCTGGTGCTCATCCTGGTCACCCCGTGGGTCGCGTACATCACGTCGATCGTGCTGTGGCTGGGAAGCGGCGGGCCGTCGATCGTGTTCCTCGTGGCCTTCGTCACCGTTCCCGGTTGGGTGTACGCCACGGTCGCCGGCATGCGCGGTGCCGACGCGGCAGCGCGCGAACTGTTCCGCTCGATCGACGCGCCGCGCCGCGAAGTGTTGTTCAAGCTTCGTCTTCCCTCGGCACTGCCAACGATCTTCACCGCCGCCCGCATCAACCTGGGTCTCGGTCTCGGCGCTGCCTACTTTGCCGAAGGAGCTGCGTTCACCACGGATGGTTTGGGCGCTTGGGGCAAGCGCGCCGCCGCCCAACAGCTGTCGGAAATCCTCTGGACGACCATCCTGTGTTCTGCGCTACTCGGCGTCGCCGCCCAGCTGTTCGTGATCGGGTTGGAACGCTGGTTGCTTCGTTGGCACGTCTCCCAACGCCCATAACGCGAGGTGTCAGACACCTCGCGTTATGGCTGGGGTTTGTGAACGTGGGGTGACCTGCCGGTAGATTCGAAGCTGCACGGCCTACTGGGGCACGCCACCGACCTCTTGCAACGGTGACGCCGTCCTGTCGTGCGCTGGAAATCTGTACCACCCCCAAATCCATCTCCTGGAGGAAACATGAACCAGCGCGCCCGCGCCGTTGCGGCCCTTGCTGCAACCACCCTGGTCTTCGCCGCATGCGGCGACGACGAAGAAGCGACGACCGACACCGCCGCCGCAAGCACTGACGTTGAATCGACGGTGACCACATCGCCATCAGATGATGCCGCGTCGACCAGCGTGGTCTCGACCGACCCGAACTCTGTGAGCCCGGTACTGGCTGGCGAGGCGTTTCCTGCCGACCGCTGCGCTGCCAATGAAGCTGCCGGAACGATCAACTACTACACCGGGTTCGACTACGCCGCAGCGGCGTCCATCGTCGAAGTGCTGGTGGCCGACAACGCTGGCTACTACGACGACCTCTGCCTCGATGTGATGATCACACCATCGTTCTCTACTGCCAATTACCCGCTCATCGCCGAGGGTGACGTGCAGTTCTCGTCGTCTGGGTCGTTCAGCGAGATGGCGACGTTCTCCGCCGCGAACGAGGCCGAACTCGTGACCCTGTCGGTCGACGGACACGTGGCAATCGACTCGTTGATGCTCAAGCCCGACCAAGCGGCGACCTTGGCCGACGTGGCGGGCAAGACGATCGGTGTCAAGGGCGCTCTTCCGCCGAGCGTGGCCGCGATGTTGGCCGCCGAGGGCCTGATCGAGGGCACCGACTTCGAGACCGTGCTGCTCGACGGGTTCGACCCCGTGGCACACATGGCTGTCGACACGATCATCGGTCTGCCCGGTTGGAAGAGCAACGAGCCAGGCGCGCTCGACCGAGCGGGCGTCGACTTCGATCTGTACGACCCGGCCGAGTTCGGCATTCCTGGCTCGTTCGGCATCATCTACACCAGCCAAGCGTTCCTCGACGAGCACCCCACTGCTGTCGAAGACTTCATGCGCGCCACCATCCGCGGGTTGAACGACGCCATCGCCGATCCGGCGGCCGCCGCTTCGGTGGCTGTGGGATTGATCAACGGCAACGGCAACCCGAACTTCTTGTCTGAAGAGGGTGAGACGTTCCGTTGGCAGACCGATGCCGAACTCATCACGAGCACGACACCCGATGGGATGTTCCCCGGAATGATCGCCGCCGACGAACTCGCGGCCGAGATCGCGGCATACGACGCAGTGGGTGTCTATCCCAATGGCGCACCACCGGTGGAGGGTCGGTTCAGCGAGCAACTCGTCGCCAACCTGTACACCATCGACGGCACCATCATCTGGCCCGGCTGACCGCGCTGACACGCCTGGTGCCTGGCACCAGGCGTGTCAGGCGTTACTGGAGGATCTCGGTGGCGTGGTCGACGTCTTGGCGCAGCTGAGCGATGAGCGCGTCGATACCGTCGAACTTGCGCTCTGACCGGAGAAACGCAACAAAACTCACGTTGGCAGCTTCCCCGTACAGGTCGCCTTCGAACCCGATGAGGTGCGCCTCCAACAACGAATGGTCGGCGTGTTCGTAGAAGGTTGGACGCCGGCCGATGTTGATGGCGCACGGGTGCTTGTCGCCGTTGGGGCGTTCATACCAGCCTGCGTACACCCCGTCGGCCGGGAGGCACATGCGGTTCGGAACTTCCACGTTGGCCGTGGGGAAACCGAGCAGGCGACCTCGCTGGTCGCCCGACACCACGACGCCGCGCACTTCGAACGGCCGACCGAGCATCGTCAACGCCCGCGATATGTCACCGCCCGCGAGCGCCCGACGAATCGCCGTGCTGCTCACCGGCTCGCTCACGCCATCGGCGCGCTCGACGAGTTCCAGCGGCTCCACTTCGAAACCGAACCGGTCGCCGACCTTGCGAAGTAGGTCGACGTTGCCTTCGCGGTCGTGCCCGAAATGGAAGTCCTCGCCCACCACGATGTGCTCGGCATGCAGACAGTCGACGATGACTCGTTGCACGAAGTCGATTGCCGGTTCGTGCGCTTGGGCCAAGTCGAACGGCACCACGACGACCGCGTCGATGCCGGTGGCCTCGAACAGCTTTTCGCGCTGATACTGGTCGGTCAGCAGGCGCGGTGCCGACTCGGGACGCACCACGAACGCCGGGTGCGGATCGAACGTGACCACAGCGGACCGAGCGCCGCGTTCGGCCGCCTTTGCACGCACCTCAGCGATCACCGCCTGGTGACCGAGGTGTAGCCCGTCGTACACACCAATCGTGACGACGGTGCGTTCGCCGGGAAATGGTGACTGGGAAAGATCGGAGACGACCAGCACAGAGTTGACGCTACCTGGTCGGGGCTCCACGTCAGCCAGGCGGCAACACGACGGCCGGTTTCACCATCGCCTCGCCACGCTCGCGGAACTGCTCGTACACGGCGATGAGGTCTCCCGCCGGGTCGAACAACGCCCACGGCCCGGTGCCGACGAAACCATCGAGGGGCAGCACACGGCCCTTCTCGACCAGCGCCGTCACGGCGGCGTCGACATCGACCCGCGTGAGCCCACGCACTGTGGTGCCGATGGGCTGGAGCACCGCCTCGTCGGGAGGCAAGGCTTCATCGACCAAGAACTCCCCCACCGCAGTGCGGCGCAGGTTGCGCAAGTGAGCGCCACCGCCGAGCAGTCGCCCGAGGTCGTCAGCCAACGTGCGGATGTAGGTACCGGCGGTGCATTCGACGTCTACCGCCAACACCCCGGGCTCTGGACCTTGCTCCACATCGAATCGAAAGATGTGCACGTGACGCGGTGCTCGCTCGATCTCGATGCCGGCCCGGGCCAGTTCGTGCAGGCGCTTTCCGTCGACCTTGATGGCAGAGACCATGGGTGGAATCTGTTCGATGCTGCCCATCAGATGCTCGTTCACCAGCCGACGTGCGTCGTCGACGGTGACCGCCGACATGTCGAACGTGCCGGTGATTTCACCCGACGAGTCGAGCGTTGACGTGGCGGTGCCCAGCACGATCTCTCCGGCGTACCGCTTGGTGGTCTTCTCGACAAAGCGCAACAGCTTGGTCGTCTTGCCCACGGCGATGACGAGCACACCCGTGGCGTCTGGGTCGAGGGTGCCGGCGTGTCCGACCTGACGCTCGTTGAACCGCTTGCGCAACATGGCCACCACGTCGTGGCTGGTGACACCGGGTGGTTTGTCGACGACGCACAATCCGTGCGTGGTCGGCGGCTTACGCCGTGCCATCAGCTTCGCAACTCAGGGCCATCAGCGCCGCTACTCAGGAGTGTCGTCGCTGGCGAGCCGCAGGCGGTCGGCGCGCAGGACTTCGTCGATGCGCTCGGCTGAGCGAATCGCGATGTCGGGCCGGAAGTCGAGAATCGGCGTCTTCTTGGCCCGAATCTGCTTGGCGACCGCTCCTTGCAAGCGAATCCGGTATTCACCGAGCGCCGCGATGATGTCGGCGTCACCGTCGGCACCGGCGAGCGAATCGAAGTAGACGTGCGCCCGGTTGAGCTCGTTGTCGACCTCGATGCCGGTGACCGTGACGAACGTGAGTCGTTCGTCGTCGATGCGCACGAGCTCCTCCGCGATGATTTCGCGGAGGGTCTCGCCGACCCGCGCGGAACGCGGGTATTTGGGCTTGCCGGAACGTGCCATCAGTACATCAGCTCAGTGTGCGAGCGACTTCTCGTTCGTCGAAGGTTTCGATGATGTCGCCCGGCTTGAGGTCTTGGAAGTCGCTCAGACCGATACCGCATTCGAAGCCGGCACGCACTTCTTGCGCGTCGTCTTTGAATCGCCGCAGCGATGTGATGGAACCCTTCCAGATGATCGTGCCGTTGCGAAGGAACCGCACCTTGGAGCCACGTGTGATCGCGCCGTTCTGCACCAAACAACCGGCGATGGCACCGATCTTGGGCACCCGGAAGATCTCGCGGACCTCGGCATCGCCGGTGACCACTTCTTCGTACTCGGGTGCGAGCATGCCGATCATCGCCTGCTCGATGTCTTCGAGCAGCTTGTAGATGATCTCGTAGGTGCGGATCTCGACGTCTTCCTTGTCGGCCAGATCGCGCGCTTTGCGGTCGGGGCGGACGTTGAAGCCGAGGATCGTCGAGTTGGTGGTTGCCGCGAGCGTGATGTCGTTCTCGGTGATGCCACCAACGGCACGATGCACGAACGTGAGGCTGACCTCGTCGCGGCCGAGCTTGCGAAGGCTCTCGGTGACCGCTTCGAGCGAACCCTGCACGTCGGCTTTGAGGATGATGTTGAGGGCAGCCGATTCGCCGGACTGGATCTGATCGAAGATGTCTTCGAGCTTCACACCGGTCTTCACGCGGGCATCGCCACGTTGGTCACGGACCTTGCGGTGATGCGCACGGGCTTCGCCGACAACACGCGCGGTCTTTTCGTCTGGTGCCGAGCGGAACTCGTCGCCGGCTTCTGGCACCGTGGACAGACCGAGCACCTCGACAGGCGTGGATGGCCCGGCGACCTTGATCTGCTCGCCCTTGTCGTTGATCATCGCGCGGACCTTGCCCCAAGCGGGGCCGGCCACGATGGGGTCGCCGACCTTCAGCTCACCCTTGTCGATGAGGATGGTGGCGACGGGGCCACGACCCTTGTCGAGGTTGGCTTCGAGCACGATGCCCTTGGCGCGACCCGTGGGGTTGGCCATGAGCTCTTCGAGTTCAGCCACCACGAGCAACTGATCGAGCAAGTCGTCGATGCCCAGGTCTTGCAGCGCCGACATCTCGACAACGATGGTGTCGCCACCCCACGACTCGGGAACGAGTTCGTGTTCGGCCAGCTGCGTGAGCACACGCTGCGGGTCGGCGTTGTCCTTGTCGATCTTGTTGACCGCCACGATGATGGGCACGTCGGCCGCACGCGCATGGTTGATGGCCTCGATGGTCTGAGGCATCACGCCGTCGTCGGCTGCGACCACCAACACCACGATGTCGGTGGCCTGGGCACCGCGTGCACGCATTTGCGTGAACGCCGCGTGACCGGGCGTGTCGATGAACGTGAGCGGTTCGCCATTGCGAACCACCTGATAGGCACCGATGTGCTGGGTGATGCCACCGGCTTCGCCGGCGACGACATTGGCCGATCGGATCTTGTCGAGCACCGTGGTCTTGCCGTGGTCGACGTGGCCCATGACCGTGATGACCGGGGCGCGCTGTTGCAGCAACGTCTCGTCGTCGTCGTCTGAGTCGTCGAACATGGCTTGCAGTTCGACCTCTTGTTGTTGGCCGGGATCGACCAACAACAGATCGGCACCGAGCTCGAGCGCGAACAACTCCATGTGGTCGTCTGACAGACCCATGGTGGCAGTGATCATCTCGCCGTGGTTGAGCAGGAACTTCACCACGTCGGCAGCAGTGCGGTTCAGCTTGGGGCCGAACTCCTGCGCCGACACACCGCGCTCGACCACCACGGTGCCCTCGGGCACCGGTGCGTCGAACGCCGTGAAGTTCTGTTCCGTTGGCTGCAACTCGTCTTGGTCACGACGACGACGACGCTTGCTGCGACGAGGAGGTCTGCGCCCGGCGTTGGGGCGACCACCAGGGCCGCCACCGGGACGGGGGCCGCCACCGGGGCCGCCACCACCGGGGCCGCCGCCTGGGCCGCCACCGGGACGGTTGAAACCGCCACCTGGAGCTCCGCCACCGCCGCCACCAGGGCGACCGGCGTAACCGCCGCTACGACCACCGGGGCCACCGGTGCCAGAAGGCGCGCCGGGACGACCAGCCTGCGGACGGGCCGACCCGGGAGGCGGTGGAATGACTTTGCCGGTTGCCGACATGGGACGCCCCGGAGGCGGCGGGATCGGACGACCGGTTGGGGTGGCAGGCCGTGGTGGCGCAGCCGGACGCGGCGTGGCCGGTGGTGCCGACGGGGCTGAAGGCGCACCAACGCGCGCTTCGGCCGGGCGCGACACCGGTTCCGGACGTCCGCTCGAAATGATCGGGCCAGGGCTTGAAATGGTCCGCTCGCTGTGGACTGGCGTTGCTTCGACGGGCGCTGCGGCGGCGGGTGGAGGTGCTGCAGCAGGCGTTGCCGCCTCGGCCGCAGGAGCAGGAGTTTCAGCAACCGTGGTCGCCTCGACCGGTGTCGGTGCAGCGGCCTGGGGTGCGGTGGGCGCGGCGGCTTCGGCTGCGGCGGGCGCGGCGGCTTGGGGTGCAGGGGGCTCGGCTGCGGCGGGCTCGGCTGCAGCTTCGACAGGCTCGGCCGCGGCGGGTGCGGGCTCGGGAGTGGCCACCGATTCGGGAGTCGCCTCGGCGACAGAAGGCTCGGCGACAGGTGCCTCAGCAGCAGCAGGTTCGGCGGCCCCGGCGGGAACAACGGCTTCAGCTGGCGCAGCCGCTTCGGCGGGCGCAGCAACGTCTGCTGGTGCCTCGTCGACTGCAGTCTTCGCCGCAGCCTTCTTCGTGGTCTTACCGGCCTTGCCGGGCTTCTCCGGCTCGGGCGGCTGCTCGTCGCGAGTCAAACCGTCGCGTGCTGCCCTGCGCCGCACCATGTCGGCGTAGGCCTCTGCCAGTGACGACGAGTGGCTCTTGACGGGCACGCCCAGCGCTTTGGCGAGATCGACCGTCTCGGCATTTGTCATGCCGAGTTCTTGTGCTAGTTCGTGTACCCGGATGTTCTTCGCCACGTTGCGATTCAACCTTTCGTCGTTTTGCAGTCTCGCACGGGCGGAGACGATCCCCACCCGCTCAATTTGTCAACTCATGTCGGAGTTGACGCTTTCTCGGAGTGCGTCGATCCACTCAGCGTGAACCGGCGCACGGAATGCGCGTTCGAACCCGCGCCGTCTGCGGGCTGCTTCGATGCAGCCAGGCCCGCAGAGCCACGCGCCACGTCCCGGCGCGTTGCGGCTGACGGCGATGCCATCAGCAGCCAGCGCACACCGAACGAGTTCGGTGAGCGGCTTCCGGCTTCGGCAGCCGACGCACGTGCGGACGGGAACATGCGGATCACTGTGCGTTGTCATCCGCTTCGTCGTCCGCGGCCGGAGCATCTTCGGTGACTTCCTCTGCGACAGGTTCTGTCGTTTCGTCAGCCACGCCATCGTCAGCCACATCCTCGGCTGTGTCGACCTCTGGTGTGGTTTCAGCTGCGGTGTCCACATCTGATGTGTCTGCATCTGATGCCGCCGCAGCAGGAGCTTCGTCGGTTGTCGGTGCATCTGCTCCGTCACCGCTCCACTCGGCCTGGCTCATCACTGAACCGTCTGCCGCGTGGAACTCCATCTCACCGGTCTCGGCGTTCTCGCGCCATTCGCCTTCGGCGTACTCGGTGTCGTCGAGGTAGCCACCGGCCGGGACGCCATCGGCGACCTGCGACTCGGAACGAATGTCGACGCGAACGCCGGTGAGGCGAGCGGCGAGCCGAGCATTCTGACCTTCGCGACCGATCGCCAGGCTGAGCTGATGGTCGGGCACGATGACGTCGGCCTGCGTGCCGTCGGCAGAGATGTTGACCTGATTCACCTTGGCCGGGCTGAGGGCCTTGGCCACGAAATCGGGCAGGTCATCGCTGTACGGCACGATGTCGATCTTCTCGCCGCGCAACTCGGTGACGACCATGCGGACGCGCGAACCGCGCGCACCCACGCAGGCACCGACCGGGTCGACGTTGTGGTCGTTCGACCACACGGCGATCTTGGTGCGGTGCCCAGGTTCACGAGCACAGGCGCGGATCTCGACGATGCCGTCGGCGATCTCGGGCACTTCCAGCTCGAACAACCGCTTGATGAGACCGGGGTGGGTACGAGACACGACGATCTGGGGGCCCTTGGCGGTCTTGCGAACTTCGACGATGTACGCCTTGGCACGGTCGCCTGGGGTGGGACGCTCGTACGGCACCTGCTCGGCTTGGGGCAACAACGCCTCGACGCGCCCGAGGTCGAGCAGGGTGTAGCGGGTGTCGGTCTGCTGGATGATGCCGGTGACGATGTCGCCTTCGCGGTTCGCGTACTCCTCGAACTTGCGGTCGCGCTCGACTTCGCGGATGCGCTGGCTCATCACCTGACGGAACGTCTGCGCAGCGATGCGCCCGAGCTCTTCCTTCTTCGGTGTGTCGTCGCGCTCGTTGATCCAGTTGCCGTCTTCGTCGAGGTCGTACGCGATGAACTTGAACTCCATCGATTCGGGATTGACTTCAACGATCACTTCGTCGGCTGCACCCTGACGGCGCTTGTACGCGCTGGCGAGGGCGTCGACGAGGACGTGCAGCAACGCCTCCTCGGTCAGGCCCTTCTCCTGGGCGAGCATTCGAATCGCCTCGGTCATATCGAGATTGCTCACGATGGCTCCTTGCTTTCGTCGTCGTC
>DATKCX010000410.1:0-8346 GCA_035512975.1 Ilumatobacter sp. | reverse complement strand
GGACCTCTTGGATGAGATCGGCATGCCGGGGGCGATCGAGGATCACGGCGGTGAGGTCGCGGATGCTCTTGCCCTTCGACTTGGCGATCCAGCGCAGGTTCTGGGTGGTGCTGGCCGTGATGTCGATCGCGCCCACGCAGTCGGGGCCGACAGCGATCTTGTCCATATAGAACGACGGGCCCGGGTCGAACATCGAGCCGCGTTCACCGACGGCGATCACCGAGAGAGCGTTGCTCACGCCGTTGGCGGTGAGCGTGGTGCCATCGATTGGATCGACGGCCACGTCGACCAACGGCTCGCTGCCGTCGCCGACCATCTCGCCGTTGAACAGCATCGGCGCATCGTCTTTTTCGCCTTCGCCAATGACGACGAGCCCATTCATCTGGACGCTCGACAAGCTCATGCGCATGGCGTCGACCGCGGCGCCGTCGGCACCGATCTTGTCGCCGCGCCCCACCCATCTGGCCGAGGCGAGTGCTGCGGATTCTGTGGCCCGCACCAGTTCCATCGCCAGGTTGCGGTCGGGACGTTGGGCGGCCGAGCTGGGCATGGGGCCAAAACTAGTTCGCCCATGCCCAGCTCGTCGCATCTGCTCACCCTTTATCGGGAGCGAGCACGCTGTCGTTGATCGCGACGGGCGTCGCGGCGCAGGCGGCTGGTGGCAGCGCTGCGGCGCAGTTGCTCGTGTCGCTCGGCGACGATGATGCGGTGGAACGCCTGATCGTTGGAGTACATCATGACGATGCCTTTCTGAGTGGTGGATCTGATGATCCGGGGGTGGTGTGGACCTGATGATCCGGGCTGGTGGGAGGAGTCGCCGAATGGCGTACGGAGATGGAGCGCGCGGCGGCGCCCGAAAGGCGACGCGTCAGTGCTCAGGCTTTGCCGAGTCGGCGCGAAGAGGCGCGGCGGCGAAACTGACAGCGACGCGAGATGACAGCTGGCGCGAGACGCGCGTCAGCCGGTCGCGGCGAGACGAGGAGCGCCAGTGGCGGTGCGAACAGCAGCGACACAATCGACAGCGCCGACGACGGCAACGTCGACGCCAGTGGCGTCAGCGAAGGTCATGGGATCGAAGTACTGAATCATGGGCTCTCCTTTCTCGGCAACGTGGGTGCCAGCTCTTGGCACTGAGTCACTCTGGCACACGCGGCCCGTCGGTTCCAACGAGGTTTCTGTGAGTAGGTTCTGGCGATGGTCACACCCTCGATCGGCATGTGTTTCGACCGCTCCTTTCCAGCCGTCGCGGTGCGCGATCTCGCACCGCAGGTCGACGTCGCAGGAATCGATCAGCTGTGGTTCATCGAGGATTGCTTCTTCACCGCTGGCGTCAGCCTCGCTGCCACGGCTTTGGCGTTGACCGAACGTGTCGAGGTGGGCATCGGCATCCTGCCAGTCGTGGCCCGCAACCCGGCCATCACCGCCATGGAGATTGCGACGCTGTGCAACATCTCACCAGGCAGGTTCTTGCCGGGCCTCGGTCATGGGGTGCAGGACTGGATGGGGCAGATGGGCGAACGCACACCGAGCCCGCTCACCACCATGCGCGAGTCGTTCGAGGTCATCCGTGCGCTCCTCGCGGGCCACGAGGTGACGTGCTCGGGCATCGAGATCGAGTTCGATCGGGTCAAACTCGATCAGCCACCTGAAGCTGTGCCGTCGCTGTTCGCCGGCGTGCAACAGTTGAAGTCGCTCGCTCTCGCCGGACAGGTCGCTGACGGAATCATCCTGGTGGAAGGGGCTGGTCCCACGTACGTGTCGCACGCGCGTCGGGTCGCTCAGCGCGACCTCGACTTTCAAGTGGCGGTATTCACGATGTGGTCCGTCGACGACACTCGTCGGGCGGCGTACGAACCGGTCGCACCGTTCATTGCCGAGCTCATCTCGCAGCGCAAGCCGGCGCTCGTCGTGCTGCCCTTCTTCGAAGAGATGTTCGATCGGGTCGCTGGCGGTGGTTGGCAAGCGCTGCTCGACATGCCTGCTGACTACTGGTGCGAGTTCGGTGCTGTCGGCACTCGCGACGACGCGTACGGGCACGTCGCCGCGCTCGCCGCCGCAGGGGTGAACAGCATCAACATCTACCCCGGGTCGGAGCTCGACTACGCGCTGTCTTTGATCGAGCCGGTGGGTGAGCTGGCGCGGTGGTACCAGGAATCGGGCAGTAGCGTCTGAGTCATGCCTTTTGTTCAGAGCCGTGGTGACGACGAGGAAGCGTCCACCGACGTAGCCGCAGGAGCCCCGCCCAGTCGGGGTGACGAGATCGAATGGACCGATCCCGACCTGGTGAAGGTGCACTACGACCTTGCGGGCTGGACGTTCGAGCAGCGCGCCGAGCTCGCCGAAACCCTTGCCGAAGGTGAGATACCACACCGCTGGGAAGGCGACGAACTCGTGGTGCCCGAGGCGATCGAGGCCGAGGTCGACGCCATGTTCGAGGTGCTCGAAGCCGAGCTCGGGCCGTTTCCCGTGCTGCTCGACGCCGAAGAAGCCGGCACCGAGTTCGGCCTGGAAGAGTGGCCGGCCACCGACCTCGAAGTGTTGCAGCAAGCGCTCATCGAAGCTGAGATTCCCCACCGGTGGGAAGGACGCACGCTGCTGGTCGCAACCGACGCCGAGTCCACCGTCGACGACCTGCTCGATGCCATCGAAGCCGGAGAAACTGCGTCGTTGGACGAGGGCGTTGAAGCGCCCGAAGGGGCCTTGCACGACCTGTACGAGGTGGGCGATCGCCTCGCCCGAGACGCCACCAACGCGTCGGCGCGCGAGCTCTTGTTCGCGCTCGCTCCCGAGCTACTTCCTCAGCGGCCCCCGTACGGCATCGCCGGGAACGCCTGGTCGGTCATCGTCGCACGAGCAGCCGCGCTCGTCGAGGTGTTCGAGACCGGCGGGCCAGCTGAAGACATCTCAGCGGCCGCGGCCGAACTTCGTTCGGTCTCTCGCCCGTACGTGTAGCGCGGTGGTGGCTGCTCATGCTGCTTGCTGAACTCGAGGTCTTCCACACGCGGCCCGCCGTGCCCACGCGCCGGCTGTCGCTCGGCCATCTGGTGCTCCCCGTCGATCCTGCCCCAGGGTTCGGTGGGCTCCTGCTGGGGGCTGTGGTGGCCAACCACATCACCGGCGTGCAACCCGAGTTGCTCGGCGACATCAGCCGCCTGATCGTTCAGGTCGACCGCGGCGATCGGGTGGTGCAGCCGCGCTTGCGGCATCGGTTTCAAGTGGATCGCCACGGTCTGGCTGTCAGCCGTCACCGGCTGGTTGGTGAGGGTGAAGACATCGAGTTCGAGTTCGACAGCACCGGAAGCGACCTTGCACAGGTGCTCGGAGCGATCTACGCATTGGAACGACTCGCGCCGGAATCGCGCCGCGTCATCGCACCGGTGTTGCTCAAGGCCACCAAGTGGCGCGGTCCCATCGGCCCGGCGCTGATTGCCCACCTTGCCGGTTCCCAATCTTCGGTGTTGTCGGCCATGGCTGATCCGCTGGCGTGGGCGCTCGACGTGTTGGGCTTCCCGCTCGGCGCTGGGCAGCCACCGAAGAGAGAGGTCACCCGGCGTTATCGCGACCGGATGCGTGACGTCCACCCCGATCACGGCGGTGCCAGTGCCGACGCCAGCAAAGCAATCCTCGAGCTGAACGAAGCCCGCAGGATTCTCAGCGTGAAAGCTGGATGAGAGGTCGAGCGGACGCGTGAGGCTCTGCCGCGTCAAGCGGTGGCTGGCCAGCAGTGTCGTTGGGCAAGATCGAGCGTGCTGCCGCGGCTGGTTCGTGAGATCCGCTCGCTGAGTTCACGTTGCCGGCGCACCTCTGGCCAGCGTTCCAAATACGCCGCCAGCACCTTGGGGTCTGGGCGGTACGCGGCAAGCGAATCCGGCGTGGCCGCGCGGAACGCAACGGCACCGTTGTAGCCGCCAAATCCTTGGGTGGCGCACATCGCAGCACCCGACGCATCCCCGGTGAACGAGTCGGCGCGCAGATCGAACTGCTCTGCAGCGACGCCGAGCTGCGGGTCGAGATGGCGCAGCGTCGGCACACCAACGCTTGGCTCACCGAGGAGGTAGCTGATCGCGTGCGACACAGCCTTCAACCCGGTCTCACCCATCGTGTGACCGTCGCCCAACGCTTTGGGGGTGCCGACTCGCATGGCGGGCAGTTCGGCGGTGTGGCCGGCGCGCTCGGCCGCTATGGCTCGCGCCCCCGCCGCCGCGGTGAGGTCGGTCTTGGAGTTGGTGCTGGTGCCGGTGGCGTGAGCCACGAGATAGCCGAAGTCGGTCACGCCGATGCCATGGCCCTCCCGCGCCATGTCGTAGGCGTGGATCATCGCGTTTTCGCCACCGAAGCCAACTCCGGCGAAGTGGGCCTTGCCACCGGTCTCCCCGCTGTGACCCCAGCCGACGATGATCGACGTGATGTCGAGGCCGTGGCGCAGCGCGAAGTCCATCGTGGTCACCAGCACGCCCGTTCCGCCGTCACCGATGACGGTGCCGCTTGCGTCCCGGTCGAACGGCGCGAGCGAGTCGGCGACGCTGCGTCGATCGGCCGCCGCCCGACCTTCGTTCATGGTGTCGAGCTTCGACGACGTCATCAACGCGTTCGGGCCGAAACCTTCGAGCACCTGATACCCCGGCAACGTCGCTGCGTCGGAAGCGGTCCACAGGGCGACTTGTGGCCGCCTGAATCCGGGATAGTCGAACAGCATCTGGGGTGCCGCTTCGCAGAATGCAATGAGGCTCGATGCGCACGCCGCCACCGTGTTCAACGGCGACTGTGGAACACGCATGTACCCCGATGGCGAGCGCAGCGAATCGAGCAGCTCGGGGTTCTTGACGGTGCGGCTGAGCGGGTACGACGGCGACAGCATGGTGGAGACCAGCGCCGAACCGTGCGAGGCGAGCGAACTGGCGAGGCGGGCGGCGAACTTGTCGCGCTTGCCGTCGCTGTCGGCGTTCGGGTGTTTGAGTTCAGCCCACGAGTCGAGCCCAGGAAACGATGAGCCGGCGACGACCCGGAACAACGATGGGTCCTCGAGTATCGAGGCGAGCGACTGTGGCAGGGCCGCGAGCGCACCGATGCCCGCGTAGGCGAACAGCTGGGACTGCAGCGACGGCCCCAGCCGTGGATCGTCATCGAACAGGCCGTGCATGTCGCGCAGCTCCGAACCACGAATTTCGGCGTACGACAACCCGGCCAACTTGCGTAGACCGCCGGTGCCGAGGTCGTGCGGCAGCGGGGCGGCGATGTCGGTGATTGCGTCGCCAGCGAGTTCGTCGATGATGCGAATCCCGAGGTCGGCTCGAAGCCGCTTGCCATGGGAGGCTTCGAGTGCGACTCGATCAACCGGAGTTCCGTCAGCGAACCGAGCCGACAACGAACCATCGGCCTGCACCGCGAGATCGATCAGCCCCGCGTCGAACGCCGCGTGCAGAATGAAGTTTGGATCGTCGGCAACCAATGCCTTCGTGGTTTCGGTTCCGCCAACCGCCGACATCGTGCACGGGGTGCCCACCGTGACGAGAACTCGGTCGGAAGTCAGCATGGCCGGCACGGCGGAGACCCTACTGATTCTTCACATTCAGTGCGATATTTCGATGCGGTAGCGCCGACGTGCAGTGATTCAAGCGGTCGCCGGGGAGGCGTCGCTGCCCCCAGTTGGCGCTTCGTAGGCGACGCCGCGTGCGATCTGGTCGACGTCGAGGGCGCGGTCGGCCACGTCGGGTTCGACACCCAGTTCGACCGCTGCGTCGCGGATCGACAGGTCGCCGGCTGCAGCGTGCTTGACGATTGCCTCCACTCGGTCGTAGCCGAGCAGAGGGTTCAGCGCCGTGGCCAGCGCTGGGCTGCGAAGCGCAAGCGCCCGGCACCGGTCGACGTCTGCGACGATGCCATCGACGCAGGAATCAGCCAGCGCCGTGGAAGCATTCGACAAGAGCTCGATCGACTCCAACAGGTTCGAGGCGATGACCGGGATGGTCACGTTGAGCTCGAAGTTCCCTTGCATTCCGGCCACCGTGATGGTGGTGTGATTGCCCATCACCTGCGCCGCGACTTGCACGACTACCTCGGGGATCACCGGATTCACCTTGCCGGGCATGATCGAGGACCCCTTCTGCAACGACGGCAGAGTGATCTGTGCAAGGCCGGTGCTTGGCCCGCTCGACAACCAGCGGAGGTCGTTGGCGATTTTGGTCAGCGCGACCGCCAGCGTGTTCAGTACCGCCGATGCGGCCACCAGCCCGTCGTGCCCGCCTTGCCGAGACAGTCGGTCCGCGGTGCGGCCGTAACTGGTCGGTTCTGCACCAAGGTCGGAACGGTTGAGATTCGCGAGCACTCGGTGGGCGAACTCCGGGTGCGTGCCGAGGCCGTTCCCTACAGCGGTGCCACCGAGTGGAACGCGTGCGAGCGCGGTGCGAGCGAACTCCAGTTGTTCGACGCACTCGATGAGCTGTGATGCATACCCGGCGAACTCGTCCCCGAGCAACACGGGCACTGCGTCCATGAGGTGGGTTCGCCCTGGCGCGACGACGTCGGCAAACTCGACGGCTTTGCGGTCGAGCGATTCGGACAGGTGCGCCAGCGCCGGCAACAAGCGGCCGGTGACAGCGGCGCAGGCGGCCAGCCGAACCGCAGTCGGCACGACGTCGTTCGAGCTCTGCCCAAGGTTGACATGGTCGTTCGGGTGGGCGAGACCGCCCGTGAGCGAGGCGATGACCTCATTGACGTTCATGTTCGACGACGTGCCAGAACCGGTTTGGAAGACATCGACCGGAAACTGGTCGTCGTGTTGTCTGCCGATGATCAAGTCCGCGGCGCGAACGATTGCTGCGCTGACATCAGCGCCGATCAATCCCAGCTCGTGATTCACCACAGCCCCGGAACGCTTGAGCCTCGCCAACCACACGATCACTTCCATCGGAAACCGACGACCCGAGATTGCGAAGTTCACGATCGCTCGCTCGGTCTCTGTGCCCCACAGCGGTGCCGCGTCACGCCGGTCTGGCCCGGTGCGTTTGCCGAGGTCGTCGTTCGGGTAGACATCCACCATGACGACAGTACTCATAGCGCTCGATCAGTCAGACGCGTCACACGCCGCAGCGCTCGCGGCTGCGGAACTCTTCGGTCCGGACGCGTCGTACCTCGCCATCAATGTGGCCGATGCACCGTTCGATGAATCGGCGTTCGTGTACGGGTACGCCTTCCCTGCCGTGATGCCGGCGATGGACGACCGACCGATGTCTGAGCGGGTGTACGAAACCGTCACGCGAGCTCGACTGGAGGCCGCCCGGATGTCGGAGGAGGCCGGAGTTTCTGCGACGGCGCTCGGCGACATGGGTGATCCAGTCACCGCGATCTTGGCGGCAGCCGACGAGTACGGCGTCGACGTGATTGTGACCGGTTGGCACGACCGCAACTGGTTTCGCGGGCTGTTCGACAAACCGGTCGGTGAGACGTTGGTCCACAAGACCAACATCCCCGTGCTGATCGTGCCCACGCACGACCACGACACCCACTGATCTGGCGGTTCGCCCGGCGACACACATGCCGTTCCTCCCGACGTGAACATCACGTGAGAATCCTCGGTGAGAACTCGAGTGACTCAGTGACACGTGTCACGCAATAGAACCGCAGCGTCGGCGGTTATACGTCCTGCCAGATCGTTCTGGCCCGATTCCGAAGGAGACCAACGTGGACATCATGGCTGTTGCCCAATCGATCGGCCTATCGGCCGACGAGCGCGGAGAAATGTTCGGCACGATTGACGAAACGGTCGTGTTGGCCGCGCTCGAGCAACTGGCCGCGGAGAACCCTGAGCACGCAGACGTGTTGTCGGAGTCGATTCTGAGGGTGCAACTGGCTCGGTCTGCCGGCAGTGAACGCATCGAGCGCGGCAGCGTGCTCGCTCAGACGATCGGTGCAGGACTTCGCCAGCTGCGGTATCGCTCGGAAATGGGCGAACTGTTCACCGACCTGGCCATCGACATCGGCATCCGCAACGCTCAGCTGACTCAGGCTGGGGCTGCTGAAGTCTCGGTGTCCGGAGCGTTCTAGCCGCCCCGTGGCGGGGGCAGGGGCGCTGGGGAGTCCTCGACGATGAGCGGGGGCGTGAACAGTGGCGAATATTTCTTGGGGATTCTGTGATTTGTTGTGCTGTCACAGGGCTGTGAGGGCGGGTTGTGCGCGCGTGTGCTGGTCGTGAGATTTCTGGTGGTGTCGGATGGTGTTTCGGCGGGTCTCGGCGAGCACACCTCCCCGTGGCTGTCGATGCCAGGGTTGTGGTCGTATACCGTCTGTGAGCAGGGGTGATACGGGTTCGTCGGGTTGCGGATCGAACTTCTGTTCGATAGTATTTCA
>DATKCX010000409.1:0-6201 GCA_035512975.1 Ilumatobacter sp. | reverse complement strand
TGGCCAGACGAGACAGAGTTCCTCCCGCCACAGACCACCGACCCCATCGAGAACTACCGAGGCACCGTGTGCGGCGGGACCATGGCCGAGGTGTTCTATCGGTCGTGCAACACGCCATTCGCCCGCACCGGCATCGAGATGGGTCCCGCCCTGTTCCAGGAGCGCATCGCCCGCTGGGGTGTGGGCGAGACGCTCCCCATCGACCTTCCCGGTGCCACGGCCAGCACCATCGGCGACTTCACCGACATCGACCAGAACCTGCCGCTGTTGGCGATTCGGGCGTTCGGCCAGAACGACGTTCAGATGGTGCCACTGCACATGGCGATGGTGGCTGCTGCCGTGGCCAACGACGGCGACATGATGAAGCCCTACGTGGTCGACGCCACGCTCGACCACGGTGGCAGCGTCATCGACCGCACCGAGCCCGAGGTGTGGAAGCGACCCGTCAGCACCCAGACCGCTACCATCCTGCAAGACCTGATGGTGCAGGTCGCTCAGGTGGGCACGGCGAGTTGCTGCATCGCACTGGAAGGCGGCGTGCCTGTCGCCGCCAAGACCGGTACCGCACAACTCAACGGACCGGGGGAACCGGAGAGCTCCCACGCGTGGATAGTCGCCTACGCACCAGCAGATGCTCCCAAATACGCCGTTGCCGTGATGATCAAGGGCACCACCGCCGAGATCTCAGCGTCGACCGGCGGGCGTCTGGCAGGCCCGGTGGCCAAGGCCATGCTCGACAAGGTGTTCCAACGTGACGCCGAAATCGCAGCGGCCGCAGCGGAAGCAGCCGCAGCAGCGGCCGCCGCAGCAGCTCCGGTCGCCACGACACCACCAGCCGAGTCCACCGTCGCACCGGTCGCACCGTGACAACCAACCGCGGGACGGCGTTCCCGGTGACGCTGTACGACGTCATCGCGTCGGTATCCTCATGGCTCGTTCCTTGTGACCGTGCCGCAACCGCTGGCCACGGCCATCACGAACAGAGAACCGCATGAGCAACAGTCGTGACGCCACGGTCATCAATGACCGCTACGAGATCCACAAGCGGGTCGGACGCGGTGGTATGGCCGATGTGTTCCTGGCGCGTGACCGCCTGCTCGACCGCCAAGTAGCGATCAAAGTCCTGTTCCCAGAGTTCGCGGTGGACCCGAACTTCGTGGAACGGTTCCGCCGCGAAGCCCAGGCCGCCGCCAACCTCAGCCACCCCAACATCGTGAACGTGTACGACTGGGGCAAGTACGAAGGCACCTACTTCATCGCCATGGAGTACGTGCACGGACGCACGCTGGCCGAGATCCTCAAGACCAACAATCGGCTCACTCCCAAGCAGGGGGCCGAGATCGCGTCTGAAGTCGCCGCCGCGTTGGGGTTCGCTCACGAGGCCGGGCTCGCCCACCGCGACATCAAGCCGGCCAACATCCTGATCGGTTCGAGCGGCCAGGTGAAGGTGGCCGACTTCGGCATCGCCCGAGCCATGAACTCGGCCACCGAGTCGAACCTCACCCAGGCCGGTTCCGTCATGGGCACGGCCAGCTACTTCTCGCCCGAGCAGGCGCAGGGCGCACAGCCCGACCCACGCAGCGATCTGTACTCGTTGGGCATCGTGATGTACGAGATGATCGCCGGCAAGCCGCCGTTCACCGGTGAGAACGCCGTATCGATCGCCTACAAACAGGTGCACGACCAGCCGACACCGTTGAATCGTGTGGTGGAGGGCGTACCCCGCCCCTTCGAGGCGATCATCGCGAAACTGCTGGCGAAGGATCCGAAGCTTCGTTACCCGAGCGCCCACGCTTTGCGCGACGACCTGCGGCGTTTCCGCAACGGCGAGCAGGTGCAGGCGCTGGTAGCGGCGGCGGCGCGCCCCGGCACCCCTGCGGCAGGCTCGGCTCGCCCCGCCGCCGACCCCACCCAACCCAACCGGGCCATGCAGGGGGCACCCACCATGGTGGTGGGCAGCACTCCCACGGTCACGCAACAGCAGGCCGGGCCAACTGCCGTACATCCGCAGATCGCGGGTGCTCCCACCACGGCGCTTCCCACCCAACGCAGTCACGACCTCACGCAGTACCCGCCGGGTGCTTCAGCAGAGGCTCGGTACTACCAAGACAACAACAGCCGCACCGGGTGGTATGCGCTGGCCGCGTTCATCGCCCTCATCGCGCTCGCCGCGGGAGGCGTGCTGCTGTATCAAGGGCTCACCAACGAGCAGGAACAGCAGTCCGAGCAGCGGCTCGACAACTACGTGAATCAACCGCTCGACTCGGTCACGGCAGCGCTCACTGCGCTCGACCTTGACTTCACCTCAATCGCCGAAGACAACCCGTTGTTCAACGAGAACTTCGTTCACAAGACCGACCCTCCAGCGGGTGCAGTGGTGTCGACAGGCACCGTGATCCAGCTGTACTACAACCCCACGAAAGCGTTGGTTGCCGTGCCGAACGTCGCCGGAGTCGAGTTCGCCGCTGCGCGGACGACGCTGAGCGAGAACGGGTTCGCCATCGCGGAGCCGATCACCGAAAAGAACGCCGATGTACCGGAAGGTTCGGTCATCCGAACGGATCCGCCTGCCGACGCTCGCGTTCCGCAAGACACGGTCGTCGTCGTGTACGTGTCGGGCGGCCCGAATCAGGTGTCGATCCCCGGCAGCATCATCAACGATGAGGTCGCCGTCGCCACCGCCACTTTGCAATCGGCGGAGTACGGGCTCGTGGTCAACGTGGTCGAGGAACAGAACGAAACCAGCCCGGTCGGTACCGTCATTCGCAGCGAACCGGCCCCGAACAACCTGGTCGATCGCGGTTCGACGATCACGCTGTTCGTGAGTTCTGGGCCGGGTCAAGTGATCGTACCCACCCTCCGGGGCACCACGGAGACACAGGCCCGCAACCTGATCGACGCCGAGGGTCTCGCGATCGACGTGCAATACGTCGACGTCAATCCCGGTGACGGAAATGACGGGCGCGTCATCGAACAGAGCTTCACTCCCGGTCAAATGGTCGACAAGGGCACGCTGATCACTGTGACCGTAGGAGTGGCAAGAGAAGCCGCAACCACCACCACCAGTACCAGCACCACGACAACAACGACGACAACCATCCCCGAAACCACAACAACCGCCGCCACCACCACAACCCCCGCCACTTCGACCCCGTAGCAGTCGAGTCTTGGGGGTCAGGCACCCAGCAGGTGCGGCCAACGCAACGATTCCTATATCAACTCATTTCGAGTCAGATCGTTCGAATGCAAGGCGCGGGAGCCGACGTTACCTTCCGGCAACGAGGCGATCCGCAACGCAGCAGTCGGGCGATCTGGCCGAAATCAACAGTGGTTGAGGAAATTCTGGAGGAGCTGGTGTCCGCAGCCGGTGAGGATGCTTTCGGGGTGGAACTGCACACCCTCGACGTTCAGCTCACGGTGCCTCACCCCCATGATCATCCCGTCGGCCGTGGTGGCGGTGACTTCGAGTTCGGCGGGCAGCGAGCTGGGTTCGATCACCAACGAGTGATACCGAGTTGCGGTGAGCGGCGAAGGCAGCCCGGCAAACACACCGACACCGTCGTGTTCGATGGGTGACGTCTTGCCGTGCATCAGTTCGGGTGCCCGCACCACCGAGGCACCGAAGACGTGACCGATCGCCTGGTGCCCCAAGCAGACGCCGAGCACCGGCGTGCCCACCGCCGCGAACGCGGTGATCGCGTCGCAGATGATGCCAGCAGATTCGGGGCGGCCGGGCCCGGGCGACAACAGCACTCCGTCGGGCGTGCGCGCAAGCGCCTCATCGACAGTGAGTTGGTCATTTCGCACGACTTCGGGTTCTGCCCCGAGCTCGCCGAGGTATTGCACGAGGTTGTAGACGAAGCTGTCGTACGAGTCGATGACGAGAATCCGCGGCACGCCATCAGCCTGGCCGATCGACACTCGAATTGTGCAACGGGATTCAACACCTGCCACGAGAGCAACGGGCGGGCACGGCAGAGACTCGCCCGTCCGCTCGACCTCCAGGCAGGTAGACTCGTCGGCCGTGGCTCCTCCAAAGCGTAAATCAGGCGGCGGGCGTACGACTCCTAAGGGCACCCGCCCCGGAGCGCAGCGCATCGCGAACCCGGAAGAGAACGTCCAAGGCGTTCATACTTCCTCGCGTTACACCCCGCCCGTGACCTCGGAGATGAAGGCACCCATCCCTTGGGTGCCGTACTTGATGGTCGCGTTGTTCCTTGCGGGCATGGTCATCATCATGCTGAAGAACCTGGTGTTCAGCGACAGCAACTGGCTGGTGTTGGCCGGTTTGGGCTGCATCATGGGTGGCTTGTACACCGCCACCAAGTGGCGGTAGCGCCAGCGTTCACGCTGATTATCCGCTGTGCTGTCCACAGCGGCGATCACACGTTCTGACCGAGGCCGGTAGTTATCCACAGGGAAGTGGACAACGCGCGCTGCGTCAGTCGAACAGTGGGGCCATCACGATCATTTCCTCCAAGCAATGCTTGGGAGGGGGTGGATCGTCGTCTGGGGCCAGCATCAACCTCAACTCCACGCCGCAGACATCGCACCGAAACCTCATGTTCACCTTCCGGAGATCTCCGGGCTCTGGCGGCGGTGCAGGAGGGGCTGACAGCGCGGTGAGCATCGCCATGCCGGTTTTCCAAAGAACCACCATGAGCAGCAGCCCGAAGCAGATCCACACCACTCTGCCCACAGACACTGCCAACATCACGAACCCAACCTATCGGTTATCCCCAAGGCCTGTGGGTAGTGAATTCCAGTGCTGTCTGGTCAACATTTGAGGCCGTTCAGTCGCATCGTTCGATGACCAACGCGTTCGCCATCCCGCCGCCTTCGGCCATGACCTGCAAGCCGTAGCGGCCGCCAGACCGTTCCAGTTCCGACATCAACGTGACGAGCAGGCGAACGCCAGAGCAGCCCAACGGGTGACCGAGCGCAATGGCACCGCCGTTGACGTTCACCCGGCTCATGTCGGGATGACACTCGCGTTCCCACGCCAGCACCACCGACGCGAAGGCCTCGTTGCACTCGATGACATCCATGTCTCCGAGGGCCAGCCCGGCCCGGGCGAGCACCCGATGGGTGGCGGGGATCGTTCCGGTGAGCATGAGTCGCGGGTCGGAGCCGACGACGGCGAAGTCGACGACACGGGCACGTGGTCGCAGCCCATGTTTCGCCGCGAACTCCTCCGACGTGATGATCACCGCTGCGGCCCCATCGGAGATCTGCGACGAGTTGCCGGCGGTGACGCGTCCACCGTCGGCCTCCAGGCGGAACACCGGACGCAGCCGCCCGAGCGCTTCTGGCGACGTTTCCCTCACCCCTTCATCGAGGGTGAGGGACGCTCCACCCGTAGTGCTGATGCCGATGATCTCCAAGTCAAATCTGCCTTCGGCCACCGCCTGAGCCGCCCGTCGATGCGACTCGAGCGCGAACTGGTCCATCTCGTCACGATCGATCTGCCACCGGTCGGCGATCAACTCGGCCGCCACGCCTTGCGGGACGAGCCCGCCGGCTGAGGCGTATCGCGATGCGATGCGCGGGCCGAACGGGTACCCGAATCGACCATCTGCCATGGACGAGCCCATCGGCACTCTGGTCATCGCTTCCACACCACCGGCGATCACCGCGTCGTAGGTTCCTGCGATCACACCCTGCGCCGCGAAGTGAATGGCCTGCTGACCCGAGCCGCACTGTCGGTCGATCGTGGTGCCGGGGACCGAGTCTGGCCATCCGGCGGCGAGGACCGCGTTCCGTGCGACGTTGACCGCTTGCTCGCCGACCTGCATGACGCAGCCCATGACCACGTCGTCGATGGTGGCTGGATCGATGCCGGTACGTCGCGCCAGGGCCAACAGCGTTTCTGCGGCGAGATCGACCGGGTGCCAGTGGCGCAATGCCCCGTCGCGCCGGGCGATCGGCGTCCGCACGGCATCGACGATGACGGCAGCTGGCATCTTCGGAGTCTGACCGCGCGAGCCCGGCGATGCCGAACCCTGCCCGTGCCGACGTCATCTTGGGGTCAAAATTGGGGTCAGACCCCAACTTGGCGGGCCGACGTAGACATCACCCTGCGAGGCACGCGAGACTCTCACCCTTATGACTCGTTCCACCTCAGCAGAGATCGACGCCCGCGTTACTGGACTCACGGTTCCCAAGCAGTTTCTGGACCTCGTCGCCGCCGAGGGCAAGCGC
>DATKCX010000408.1:0-12681 GCA_035512975.1 Ilumatobacter sp. | reverse complement strand
CGATCATCCATCACGCTCGTCATCACTGAACAAGATAGAGGGCAAGCCGCCAGGCGAGCACGACCATAGAGATCGGGGACCCGAACGGACGGAAAAGGAGCGCAGCGACACATCCGGTCGGGTCCCTAGAGGGCGAGCCAGACGATGAGGGATACGGGCATCGTCAGCGGGAGCCTTCGGCTCGTCGGCGCTGCAGGACCGTCATCGCCTTCCAAGCACCCCACATGATGCCGGGCGACTGCAACGACGGGTCGATGTCGTCCCACCGTGCTGGGTACATGCCGAACACATCGTCGGGGAAGGCTGCGACGGCGAACGGGTCGCGCTGTTCGGGTGCTACGCCTTGGCGCTGGAGCCATACGGTGATCGGCCCCGTCGCAGCTCGGAACAGGGCCAACGGGTTCGTCGATTGGGCATCGACGTCGGCCGCCAACAACACCGCGAGGTCGGCGAGCAAGCGTGTCGCGCAGCTCTCGATCAGCGCGTCGGACTCGCCGCTCGTGGCCACGGTGGTGTTCGTGCCCATGTGTCGCTGCACCAACGAGCGGAGCCACGGTCGCGCTGACCTCTCCGCTGCCGCAAGGAGTTCCGCGGCGGGTTCTGGGAGTTGCACATCGCTCGGCACGCCCACTCTTCTATCGTGAGGGTCGTGCCACCACGCCCTACGACCGCCGCCCGCGCCGTTGCCATGTTGGCCGCGGGTGCAATCGTCGCCGCGGCATGCAACGGAACCGACGGTGCCCTCCCCCCCACCTCAACGCTCGCCACTACCACCAGCACCCTCCCGCCGCGGGCCGACGATGGCACATTGAAGATCGGCGTGTTGCTGCCCGCAACCGGCCCCGGCGAGACGTTGGGCACCCCAATGAGAGTGGCGATCGAAGCGGGGATTGCTCAGATCAACGCAGAAGGCGGCGTGCTGGGACGCGACGTGGAGTACGTGGTTGCCGACGAGTCGACGGCCGACGGTATGCAAGACCTGCTCGACGAGGGAGTCGACGCGATCGTCGGCCCGGCGTCGTCACTGGTGGCATTGTCACAGCTGGAGACTGCGGTGCCAAGGACCAACGGCGTGGTCGTCTGCTCCCCCACCGCAACGGCCTTGGCACTCGACGCGTTCATCGACAACGGCTACTTCTTCCGCACGATCCCGAGCGACTCCTTTCAGATGCAAGCGATCGTCCGGCAGGCCGAGCGCACCGGCGAATCCACGGTGTCGGTGGCGTACCTCGACGACCCGTATGGGCGCGGTTTGGCCGGCGCGGTTACCGACACGCTCACCGAGCGGGGCGTGCTCAGCATCTTGAACGAGGTGCCGTTCTCTGGCGATCTGGAAGACTTCTCCGAGCCTGCCGCGCTGGCAACGGCGGATTCACCTGGAGTGCTGATCGTGCTCGCCGATGCCGCTGCCGGCGGACGTTTCCTCACCGCCGTCGACGAAAACGTGGGCGACAACACAGCACCCCAGATCCTGCTGAACGATGCCATCCGTACGGCCCGACAGGCGATCGCACGACTCAGTGACAACGTTCGTACGAACCTCACCGGCGTCGCCCCTTCGGCGGCAACGACGCTGGAAGACGGTCCTGAGGGTGCGTTTGCGGGACAGGCGCTCGATTGTCTCAACGTGATTGCTCTCGCTGCGCAACAGTCCGGCTCCGACGCTCCCAGCGTCTTTCGAAGACAGATCCCAGCAGTCACGCTCAACGGCCAGCTGTGTGAGACGTTCGCAGAATGCAATGAGCTGCTGGACGAAGACCTCGACATCGACTACACCGGCGCGTCGGGCAACCTCGAGCTCTCGGGGACGAGCGGCGATCGAGTTCGAGCAGTGTTCGACCTCTTCAGGTTCGAACCCGATGGCACCGAACGCGATCCCGACCAGCTCTCCCTCCCGTAGCGAGCAGTCCTACGAATCAGGGAACGGCGAATCGGGGAACAGCGAATCGGGGAACAACTCGTCGATGTCGGCGAGCAGACCCACATAGAACGAGCCGAACTCGCCGTACAGTGCGGAGCCCTTGTCGTAGCGCATCGTGTACACCACGTCTTTCACCACTTCGAGGTTGATCGCGAACAGCGTGACACCCCACTCATGGCTGTCGAGACCTGTCGATCCGGTGATGAGTTGCACCAGTTGACCGGCGAACTTCCGGCCGCTCTTGCCGTGATCCATCATCATGTCGCGCCGTTCCTCGAACGGAGTCGCATACCAGTTGGCGTGCGCCTCGCGGCGTTTGCTCATGGGATAGAAGCAGAACGCGTTCTTGCCGTCGGGTGGAAGCACCGGGTACAGCCGAGCCTGCACCATTTCGGCTGGGAGCCCTGGCGCGTACTCGCTCACTTCGGTGATCGACAGGTAGCTGTCGACCACCTGGAGACCAGCGCGCTGGAGGGCAACTTGGAACGCGCGAAGGGCGGCGACATCTTTGCCGAGCAACATGAACGCCGAGTCGGCCTTGTGACCGAGCAGCGCCGCGGTGATCACCTGGCACTCGGCCTCGCGAGCTGCGTCGACCGCCACTCGAACCGCTGACCGATCGACCCCCGTGGATGTCGTGGGCAAGCAGAACAGATGGAGCACACACACTCCGGTTTCCATGCGCATCAAGGCAGGCTACCGAGGGCACGGCAACGGTCGCCGCTCGAGCTGCAAGCGATGGGCTCGACGTGGGCGATCGAACGGTTGCACTGCACGGCCGCGAGGAGTAGTTGTGGTGTTTTACTGCATCCGAGGGGGTTCGAAGTGTTCGTGTGGCTTCTACAAGGCAAGGTCAACGACCCTAAAGAGGTCGGCCGGCAACTCGCTCGCTGGACCATCGACTTCGGCGACACGGCAGTTGGCTACCTGGGATCGACCGGTGGGGTGACCGACGACAGACGGTTTGCGCTGATCGCGCGCTGGTCGTCGGAGGAAGCGGCCAACGAACTCCTGGCCCGAGCGGAGAAGCAGGCTTGGTATGAGGAGTTTCAGAAGAGCTTCGACGGAGACATCGACTTCTTCGAGACCGACGACGTGACCTCGCTGCTCGCCGGCGGATCCGATGCGGCCGGATTCGTTCAGGCGATGAAGGTGTCGGGCGTCGACCGCCAACGCGTCGAGGCCGCCGACCGCGCATTCGACGGCATTGCGTCGGAGATGCGACCCGACCTCATCGGTGGTGTACGTGTGTGGACTACGCCAGACAGTTTTGTCGAGCTCAACTACTTCACCAGCGAGCAAGATGCCCGCGACGGCGAGCAAAAGGCTCCACCACCCGAGATGATGGCAGATTTCGAGGACTTCGTGGCGATGATGCGTGACGCCGAGTTCTTCGACTTCACCGAACCGTTTCTCCACTCACCGCCTGGCCGATGACGCTGCCATAGATCACCTGGAACGTTTGCCCGGACAGTCGCTACCCGGAGACGCGTTCGGGCGAATACACGTTGAATCGACCCGGCCGAACAAAGCCGGCCAACACCAAGTTTGCCCGGCGCGCCGTGTCGACTGCGAGCGCGGTGGGCGCGCTCACCGACACCAGTGTGGAGAATCCGGCGGCCCACGCCTTTTGCACCATTTCCAACGAGGCGCGCCCACTGACAAACAACCCGAGCCCGGCTGCCGGCAACGCTCCGTCGAGCAACATCGCTCCGACGACTTTGTCGACGGCATTGTGTCGACCGACATCTTCCCGTGTGACGCCGATCGCGCCACTGCGATCGAACACGGCCGCAGCATGCGCTGCACCGGTTCGTTCAAACAGTGGTTGACTCGAACCGACGAGCTCGGGCACTCGACCCAGCAGCTCCAACGGCATCGCTCGCGAATCAGGAAGTGATCTGAGTCGTGCGCACAGTTCGTCGATCTGGTCGGTCCCGCACCAACCACAGCTCGACGAGGTGGTGCCGAGTCGCGGCGTCGGTGTGGGAGCGCGGCCACCGGTCTCCACCGTGACCACGTTGAACTCGGTGTCGATGGCGCTCCCGGTACCGCAATATCGAACGCCGATGATCGGTGCGTCGCCGATCAAACCCTCGGTGAAACAGAACCCCACCGCGAGTTCGAAATCGTGTCCCGGGGTGCGCATGGTGGTGGCGACGCGTGTGCCATCGAGTTGGATCGACATCGGCTCTTCCACGATGAGCTCGTCGGGGTGCCGGGCCGCACCGTCGGGTGTGACCTCGGTGACGAGGAGTCGTCGGGATCGAGAGCGGCTCACCCGGTCAGACTATTGAGAGTTCGATCCTCTGTGCGGCCGCGGACCGCTGTATCGAGGCCGCCGGGCCGACGACTACGCTCCTCGGCATGAGTGAACCAAACTTCGGCCGATCGGTGGCGTCCGAGTTCGTCGGTACCACCTTGGTGATGTTGGGTGGTCCTGGGCTCATGGTGTTGGGTGGTGCCGACCTCGACAGGCTCGCCATCGCCGTCGGATTCGGTGCGTCGCTGGCGATCGCAATCGGAGTCATCGGTGCCGTCACCAACCCGATGTTCAGCCTTGCGTTGTGGTTCGCGCGAGCGATCACCGGCCGTGAACTCGCGAGTGACATCGTGGGCCAAGTCCTCGGGGCGATCTTCGGTGCATTCGTCATCTTCTGCTTGAACAACACCACGCGCTTCGCCGGCGGCACGAACGGATGGGAGCCGTCGACCGATGTGGTTGGTGGGGTGGACCTGGGTATTCACCTCACCGGGTTCGCGAACTTGGGCGTGGTACTTGCCGCCGAACTCGTGCTCGGCACGCTGCTGGTGATCATCATGTTGTCGTCGATCACGCAACAGCGCTCGAACGCCACGATGGCCGCGTTCGTCGGTGCCGGGTACACGGTCGCCATGCTCTTCCTGATCCCCGTGTCGGGCGGCGGTGTGCATCCGGCACGCAGTTTGGCGATGGCGATCTTTGCCGACACCAATCCCAACGCTCTCGGCCAGCTGTGGCCGTTCATCGTCGTGCCGGTGTTGGCTTCGGTCGTCGGTCTGCTGGCATGGCTGGCGATCGACGAGGCGTCGGTTGACGACACGGTCTTCAACGACACGATCGTCGAAAGTGCCATAGACGTTGCGACCGGGGACTAGCGCCACGCGGCCCTCGCTTGGTGGCGACTTTCGGCGGTTTTGGTGGGCGGCCGCGGTCTCGAACCTGGGCGACGGAATTCGCCTGGGTGCGTTTCCGCTGCTTGCACTACGACTCACCGATGACCCGCGGCTGATCGGAGCCGTCACCGCGGTCACGATGGCACCGTGGTTCGTCTTCGGGCCGATCGCAGGCGCGGCGGTCGACCGAGGCAATCGACGCGGCATCATGTTCGCTGGCCAGGCCGGTCGGGCGGTCTTGGCGACTGCGCTCGCGGTGCTGGTCTTGACCGACGAGGTGACGATCTGGGCACTGTTCGTCGTTGGCTTCGGTTTGGGCGTGGGTGAAGTCTTCGTCGACTCGGCCGCGCAGGCCGCGGTGCCACAACTCGTCAGCGCAGATCTGCTCGATCGCGCGAACGGTCAAATGATCACCTCGACCACCGTGTTCAACGAGGTCGTCGGCATCGCGATCGGAGCCGCGTTGTTCGCGGCGGCCACATCGGCACCGTTCGTCGTCGACGCGGCGACCTTCGTCGCGGGTGCGCTGTTGCTCACGACGGTGAAACGGCCTCTGCAGGGAGCCCGTACTGCCACCACCCGGTTCACCGCCGACATCGCCGAGGGTTTCAGGTTCCTCCGTCGGCACCTCCTGTTGCGGCGTCTCGCCGGATCGATGGCGCTTGCGAACGTCGCCACCAACATGAGCTTCGGCGTGCTCGTCATCCTCGTCATCGACGAGTTGGGGGCGAGCGAAGCGGTGTTCGGGCTGGTGCTCGCCTCGGGTGCCGTCGGTGGCGTACTCGGGTCGATCGTCGCCTCAGGCATCGCCGCCCGAATCGGCCGACGCGTCATGTTGGCGGTGGCTCCCATCGTGGTGGTGGGCTGTCTGCTCGGGAACGCCGTCGCACAACACCCGGCGGTCGTGGCCACATCGTTGTTCGTCACGATGTTCGTCGTCATTGCGTCCACGGTGCCAGCGCAGTCGCTGCGCCAGTCGGTCACGCCAGAGCCGTTGCTCGGCCGGGTGATCGCCTCGTTCCGAACGTTCGGGTTGGGCGCCACGCCGATCGGAGCCTTGCTCGGTGGATTCGTCGCGAAAGCCGCCGACGTCCGAGTCACCAACCTGGTCGCGGCGGGCGTGTGCGCCGTGGCAGCGGCGCTCATGATTCGCGCCGTCGCCACGAACCCAGAAGGAACGAAAACGGGGTCTGACCCCACTCTTTACGCTGTTGCTGAACCCGAGTGAAGGTCGAGAACGTGGGGTCTGACCCCACGTTCCCGACCTCTCCGCTGACTCTCCTAGTGATCGTGGCCGTGGTCGTGGCCATGTCCGTCAGCCGGCTCTTCCGGCTTCTCGACGATGACCACTTCGGTGGTGAGGAACAACGCCGCGATCGACGCAGCGTTCTGCAGCGCCGACCGGGTGACCTTGGCAGCGTCGATGACGCCGATCTTCACGAGGTCTTCGTACACACCGGTCAGCGCGTTGAGCCCCTCGGCACCGCTCATGGAGCGAACCCGTTCGACGACGACGCCGCCTTCCATGCCAGCGTTCTCGGCGATCTGACGCAACGGAGCCGTGAGCGAACGAGCGACCAACCGGGCACCGGTTGCTTCGTCACCGGTGAGGGTTGCGACGTGCGCCTCGACTGCGTCGAGTGCACGGACGAGCGCGACGCCACCGCCAGGCACGACGCCTTCTTCGATGGCGGCCTTGGTGGTGCTGACGGCATCTTCGATGCGGTGCTTCTTCTCTTTCAACTCCACTTCGGTTGCTGCGCCGACCTTCAGCACGGCGACGCCGCCGGTGAGCTTGGCGAGACGCTCAGACAACTTCTCACGGTCGTAATCCGAATCGGTGTTCTCGATTTCGGCCTTGATCTGGCTGATACGACCCTTGATGCCGTCTTCGTCGCCTGCGCCCTCGACGATGGTGGTCTCGTCCTTGGTGATGATGACGCGCTTGGCAGTGCCGAGCAGGTCGAGCGTGGCATTGTCGAGCTTGAGCCCGACGTCTTCGCTGATGACTTGCGCACCGGTGAGAATCGCCATGTCTTGCAGCATCGCCTTGCGACGATCGCCGAAGCCGGGAGCCTTCACTGCGGCCGACTTGAAGGTGCCGCGAATCTTGTTCACGACGAGCGTTGCGAGGGCTTCACCCTCGATGTCCTCGGCGATGATCAATAGCGGCCGACTCGACTGCATGACCTTTTCCAGCACCGGCACGAGGTCGCGAACGGCGGTGATCTTCGACGACACGAGCAGGATGTACGGGTCGTCGAGCGACACTTCCATGCGCTCGGTGTCGGTGACGAAGTACGGAGAGATGTAGCCCTTGTCGAAGCGCATACCTTCGACGAGGTCCATTTCCATGCCGAACGTCTGGCTTTCCTCGACGGTGATGACGCCGTCTTTGCCGACCTTGTCGATGGCGTCGGAGATGAGGCCGCCGATCTCATCGTCGGCTGCGGAAATCGACGCAACTTGTGCGATCTGCTCTTTGGAGTCGACGTCGACCGAGATCGTCTTGATCGACTCGACGGCGACCACGACGGCCGACTCGATGCCCTTCTTGAGCACCATCGGGTTCGCACCTGCGGCGACGTTGCGCAGACCTTCACGCACCATGGCCCAGGCGAGCACTGTGGCAGTGGTGGTGCCGTCGCCAGCGACGTCGTCGGTCTTCTTGGCAACCTCTTTGACCAGTGAAGCACCGATCTGCTCGTACGGGTCTTCGAGTTCGATTTCTTTGGCGATCGACACACCGTCGTTGGTGATGGTGGGAGCGCCCCACTTCTTGTCGAGCACGACGTTGCGGCCCTTCGGGCCCAGCGTGACGCGCACGGCGTCGGCGAGCTTGTTCATGCCGGCTTCAAGGCCACGGCGGGCCTGGGTGTCGTATGCAATCTGCTTCGGCATCTTCGGGTCCCCTTCAGGATGATGGATTTGCGCTCGACCGGAGCGTCAGCGCTCCGAAGGCACTTGGGTAAGCACTTCCGGTGGTCGAGTGCTAGCACTCTATAGGCGCGACTGCTAATCGGGCAATGCGTCGAGCATTCCGTGAGGTGGCACAACCGGCAGAACGGAATCCCGACCAAACCGGTTATATTTCGAGGCATGGCTGTCACGGTTCGAGTTCCCACCACTCTTCGCCCGCTGTCGGGTGGCAACAAACTGGTCGAGGTTGCGGCTGGAAGCTTGTCGGAGGTCATTGCCGGCCTCGAGGCAGCGCATCCCGGTTTCGCCGACCGCCTCCTCGACGCCGACGGCGGATTGCACAAGTTCGTCAACGTGTTCGTCGACGACGACGACGTTCGCTACCTCGACGGGCTCGACACCATCGTCGCCGACGGCATCACCGTCAGCATCATCCCAGCGGTCGCTGGCGGCTGACACCCTGCGATTCGTCCCCCTGCGATTCGTTACGGTTGTCGTGTGCGGGTCGTAGCGGCAGTCGACAAGTTTCGCGGCACCGCCAATGCGCGTGACGTTGCTGCAGCCATCGGCCACGCATGCTGGTCCCGCGGTTTCGACTGCGACGAGTTTGCCCTGGCCGACGGTGGCGAGGGCTTGCTCGACGCACTCGGTGGAGCCAACCGCACCACCTCGGTCACCGGACCGCTGGGAACACCCGTAGATGCCCCGTGGCGGCTGCACCGCGGCACAGCGGTGATCGAGATGGCGCTCGCCAGCGGCCTGGCACTCGCCGGGCACTCCACCGGAAACGACCCCCTCGCGGCGACGACCGCCGGCACCGGGGAGCTGATCGACCACGCCGTCGGTGCAGGTGCCAGACGGATCATCGTTGGCCTGGGTGGGTCTGCGACCACCGACGGCGGGCTCGGTGCTATCGGCGCGCTGTCGTCACCCCACCGACTCGCCGGCGTGCAGCTGCTCATCGCCTGCGACGTCACCACCCGCTTCACCGACGCGGCTGCGGTGTTCGGGCCCCAGAAGGGTGCAACACCCACCCAGGTGAAGTTCCTCACGGCGCGTCTCGAGCAACTCGCGCAGCAGTACCTGGCCGACTACGGGGTCGACGTCTCAGCGCTGGTTGGAGCGGGAGCCGCAGGCGGGCTCGCAGGGGGCCTCACCGCGCTCGGCGGGACGATCGTCGGTGGGTTCGAGTTGGTCGCCGACGAACTGAACCTCGCCGATCGAATCGACGGGGCCGACCTCGTGATCACCGGCGAAGGACGCCTCGACCTCCAGAGCTTCGAAGGCAAAGTCGTGGGCGGCGTGGCAGAGCTGGCGCACGGTGCTGGCGTGCCCGTGGCCGCGATCGTCGGCATTGCCGACAGCGCGGTTCGCGACCGCATCCCTACGTACGCCACAGCCGACTTGTTCGGTGAAGAACGTTCGGTACGCGAACCGCTGTGGTGCGTGGAACGCGCAGCGCTCGCAGCTCTCAACGATCTGATCGGCACCGAGTAGCGCCCCGGAACTCCGAGCTACGGAACCGAGGCGACGCCGCCGGCCAAGGTCGTGGTGGTGGTGTCGGCAGTGGTGCCGCCGCCCGCCAGCGGTAGCACGAGATCGGCGGCGGTGGAACGTGCGAAGTCGGTCCCCAGCATCAGCAGCACCTGACCACCACTGAGTTCGCCGTCGACAGTGGGAGGTCCATCGGCAGGCATGGGGTCCACAGGAATGGTGCCGCCCATCACCTGATTGAGGCTGTTGGCCACGTCGAGCGCGACGGGATTTGCGCTGTCGTAGAAGATCGCGGAGGTATCCAGGTCATCTGACGACGCATTCGCGTTCACGGGCGGATCTGCGATGGTGAAGCCGACCGCCGTGGCCAGCACCGTGCCGAAGTCGCCCGCCGACCCGCCTTGGCCGTTTGCATTGGCCACGACGATGGTGGCACCGGCGACCACGAAGCTCGGTTGTGTCGTGGCGGGTGGGGTGGCGAGGGTGGCGCTGGGATCGGTGGTGGTTGCACCGGAGCTGTCGCCGGTCTCACCGACTTCGGCCCCGGCGTCGGTGAGACCACCAACCGTGCCGTCGCCGCCGTCGGTGATGGAACGGAGGATGAAGAACCCAGCGATCACCGCAACGGCCGCGAGCACGATGGCGAGCACGCCGCTCACCGGCGCCGCATGGTCGTTCACACGCGGTGACCGGCGTGGAATCTGGCCGGAGCCGTCGTATCCGTCGCTCATGAGTTCGCTCCTCCAAGTTGGCCAGCGCCAGCGGCATTTCCGTCGAGGCGTTCACGGAGCCGGCGAAGCCGGTGCCGCTGGAGTCGCCGCACGACCAACGGGTCGTGCTCCATTGCCTCGGGCAGTTCTACGAGATCATTCAGCTCTGCATAGTAGTCGTCGGCCGAACATTGAAACCGCGCGCGGATCGCCAGCTCTTTGGGATCGTCCAGCTCCCACGCGGAACGCTCGAAGTCCAACATCGCCTGGTGCCGCTCGGAGATCACGGCTACAGACTGGCCGCCCGACGGGGCAAATGACAAGCACCCTCGGCAGGTTTCTTCCAAGAACGGGCCGAGTCGGCTCATTGCCGGTCGATTTGTCGGTCGGCTGTGTCGACCACCAGCCCGTGCGGCGACCGAACGCCGGCGGCTCGCCCTCTAGGATGTTCGGCGTGGCCGACGGGAGCGCATCAGATCTGCCAAGTCCGCGCCCGTATCTCATCGGCGTTGCCGGCGGCAGCAACTCGGGCAAAACGACGATCGCCGAGCGGCTGGCCGACACGATCGGCGGCGATCAGATCTCGCTCATTCGGCTCGACTCGTACTACGTCGACGAGCTCGACCAACCGATCGAAGTTCGCGCCGCCACGAACTACGACCATCCCGACGCGTTCGACTGGGAACTGCTCAACGATCATCTGGCCGCATTGGCGCTGGGTGCCTCGGTCGAGATCCCCATCTACGACTACACGAACTACTGCCGTTCGAACTCGACCGTCGTCGTGTCTGCCGCCCGAGTCATCGTGGTGGAAGGTATTCTGGTGCTCTGGGAGCGGCGGCTGCGTGAGCGCTTCGATCTGAAGATCTTCGTCGACACCCCTGCCGATCTGCGGTTGATCCGGCGGTTGCGACGAGATGTCGCCGAGCGGGGGCGAACGACCGAGAGCATTCTCGATCAGTACGTCGAAACGGTGCGCCCCAGCCACGAGCGCTTCATCGAGCCGTCGAAGCAGTACGCCGACGTGATCATTCCGGAAGGCGGCATGAACCGCCCCGCGATCGAAGTGCTGCTGGCACGGGTTCGCGAACTCACCAACCCGGCGAGCTAGCGCTACGCGCCGGCTGTAGTGGTGGTCTCTTCAGCGGTGTCGTCTGGAGTGGAGTCCTCTGATTCACCCGACGCCGTGGTTGTGGTGGTGGTTGCCACTCCCTGCAGCACATCGAGTGGGACGTCAGCGATGTCGTTGCCCATGGCGACGAGCACGGTGGCGTCGCCGATCTCCCCGCTGGCAACGGGAGCGGGCGTGGGCAGTTCGAGCAGTTCGATGGCACCACCGCCCAGCGAAGCACGGACGGATTCGGCGACGGCCTGAGCTTCGGGAACAGACGCGTTGTAGTACACCTTCGACACTTCGAGCGGGCCTTCGTTGCTGTCGGTCGGGGTGCCCATCGTGTACGTGGCGAGCGCCAAGCGATCGCTGAGGCGCCCTGCTCCACCGTTGACACGGCTGGCGTTGGCCACGACGACGATTGCGCCCTCGGTGACGAGTTCGGGCAACGTAGTGGTCGGGGCAGCGGTGGTGGTGACCACCTCGGCAACAGTTGTGGTGGGGTCGGCCAACGTGGGAGCCGCGGAGGTGGTGACCGTGGTTTCGGTGGGCTCATCGTCGTCGCCACCACACGCGGCCAACGCCACGACGAGCGCCGCAGCACCGGTGAACGCGCCGAGTTTCGTGAACCGTCGAGCCCCCGGACGAGCAGCGCTTTCGGCGTGCTGGACCGCAGAATTGCCCGATACTGGCGGAGTCGGCTCGATCGTTGAGTACGTCACACAAGACAAGCTAGTCAGCGCGCGCACCTCGTTGTCGGCATCGGACACTCGGGTTTAGATCTCGCAGTCAACCTGAACCAGCAATTCCGCCAGATCGTTGGGCACTTCCATCTCGGCGTCGGTGGCTGGGCCAGCGAGATCGCTGTCGGCGACGACCAGCATCAGGTACCGAACGACCTCTGCATCCCACTGCTGGCCTGCGTTGGAACGCAGTATCGCGAGGGCCAGGCCGACCGGCAATCCGCTGCGGTACTCGCGGTCGTGGGTGATGGCGTCGAACGAATCACACACGGCGATGATTCGAGCTTCCACCGGAATGCTCTGACCGGACAACCGATCCGGGTAGCCGTTGCCGTCGACGCGTTCGTGATGGGCTCGGACGATGTGTGCACAGGGGGCGAGTAGCGCGTCGGTCGCCAGGATCTGGGCACCGTTGGCTGCATGCTCCTGGACGACGCGGAACTCATGATCAGACAGCGAGCCCGGCTTGCTGAGAATCTCTGACGGGACGAGTGACTTGCCGACGTCGTGCATCACGGCAGCGAGGCCCAGGTTGCGGCGCTGAGCTGTCGACAAGCCCATGCGATCGGCAACCTTCAACGCCAAGTCGGCAGTGTTGGCGAATTCGACGTCGTTGCCCTCCGAAGT
>DATKCX010000407.1:0-6191 GCA_035512975.1 Ilumatobacter sp. | reverse complement strand
CAGCCCGACATCGACCTCGACACCCTCGACCTCGACCGGCATCTCGTGCTGTCGACGCCGGTGGAGCTGCCGCTCCGACTGCACGCGCTCGCCATCCTCCACGGCCGCTTCCAACTGTCGCTCGCCGCCACCGGGGGTGTGCACAGCGGCCTCGACGCCGCCAAAGCGATTCTGTGTGGTGCCTCAGCGGTACAGATCGTGTCCGCGCTGCTGGAAGACGACACCGCTTTGACCCGCATCCACCGGGAGCTCTCCGAGTGGCTCGCCGACAAGGGATACCGCAGCGTCAGCGAGGCGTGCGGTGCCACCTCGTTCGACAACGTGGCCGATCCCACCGCGTACGAGCGCCTCAACTACGCCCGCCTCCTCCAGAGTTGGCCGACCTCACGAAGCAGCAGATGACCATGACATCCACCGACACCAAACCCAACCTGTGGCACGGCATCCCACGTGCGGAGATTCCGTGGCATCCCACTGTTTGCCCGCGGCACCTGCTGTCGATCCCACTGTGAACTTGGCCGCCTCGTCACCCACGGTCAAAGGTCCTCCATTGCGATCGGTTCGGCGGACTCCAGCGCCGGATGAGGACCTCTGGCACTACCGGGGCTGTGTGTGGTGGCGCATCCTTGACCTGTGGCTGCGCAGACCAGGTTGACGAGTCGGAGCGGTCAGAATGCATCCGACGTCGGCGCGTATCCTGACTGGCCGCGACCGGCGGTGCCAATGCTCACGTTTCTCGGCGGGGCCGGCTCGGTGACGGGCAGCCGCTTTCTGATCGAGACACCCGATGCGCGTGTGCTGGTGGACTGCGGACTGTTTCAGGGGTTGAAGGAACTGCGCCTACGAAACTGGGCACCGTTCCCACTCGACCCGGCATCGATCGACGCAGTCGTGATCACCCACTCCCACATCGACCATGTCGGCTATCTGCCGCGTCTGTGTTGCGAAGGGTTCGGCGGGCGGGTGGCATGCACCGACGGCACCGCACAGTTGGCGGCGATCGTGCTACCCGACAGTGGTCATCTGCAGGAGGAAGAGGCCGAGTACGCGAACCGCGTGGGTTTCTCCAAGCATCACCCTGCCCTGCCGCTGTATACCGAAGCCGACGCCGTGCGAGCGCTCGAACAGATCGACGCGCACCCATTCGACGAGTGGGTGGACCTCGCCCCCGGGATCCAGGTTCAGTTCCGACCGGCGGGCCACATCCTGGGTTCGGCTACGGCAACCATCCGGCTCGCGGAAACCGGCCGCACCGTGGTGTTCAGCGGCGACCTCGGCCGGCCGAACCATCCGCTGCTGGTGCCACCCGCGCCACCGGAGGGTGCCGACGTCGTGGTGATGGAGTCGACCTACGGCGGTCGCTTGCACGACGACGCGGAATCCTTGACCCAGTTGCGGGACGCGGTCACGCGCACGGCGAGCAGGGGTGGCACCGTGCTCATCCCTGCGTTTGCAGTGGACCGAACAGAAGTGATTCTCTTCCACCTGCGCGAACTGATGCAGGCGGGAGAGATCCCGCGTCTGTCGGTATACGTCGACAGCCCGATGGCCTTGCGAGCGCTCGGTGTGTACCGGGATGCGATCAGCAGCGGGGCGGCCGATGTGCAACCCGAGTGGCACGACCACGAGGACCCGTTCGACACCGGTCACTTGATCGAAGTTCGTGACGTGCAGGATTCCAAAGCGATTGCAGACGTTTCGTTCCCAATGATCGTCGTGTCGGCGTCCGGCATGGCCACCGGTGGCCGAGTGCTGCATCACCTGGCCCGGATGCTTCCAGACCGGCGCAACACGATCATCATGGTCGGATTCCAGGCGGCGGGTACGAGAGGGCGGGCTCTGGCCGACGGGCTGTCGGAGATCAAGATGTTCGGCACGTACGAGCGGGTTCGCGCCGAGGTGGTCGACATTCCAGGCTTTTCGGTGCATGCCGACCACGACGAACTGGTGCGGTGGCTGGGCTCGGCCACCACCGAACCCGACACCACCTATCTCGTCCACGGCGAACCCGGCGCGTCCGCCGCACTCCACGATGCGATCGAGGACACACTCGATTGGAAGGCGGTCGTGCCTGACCACCTCGAACGTGTGCAACTCGTCTGAGACGACGATCATGAGCCATGAGCAGCAGTGTTTGCCCGTGCACCAGCCGAACTGCCAGCCGCTCGAGTGTGTTCAGGTCGAATGAGTGCCGCGCAGCTCCGAGACCGACTGCGATGCGCTTGCCGATCTCAGGCTGTACCCAGACCGAGCTGGTCGATCCGTCGGAACTGCCGTCGCGCGAACGCGACCAGTTCCGCGTCGCTGGGATGATCGAGCGTCACCACGTCGACGACCTTCGCAGCGAGCGACGGCTGTCGCCGCTCGACCGACCGGCGGAACTCGTTCTTCGCAGTGCCCGGCCCGGCGATCAACACGTCGGAGTCGTTCGCCGCGAGCGCCTGGGCCACCGTGTCGAAGAACCGGTGATCCTCGGGCAGACGGCCCGAGCCTGGGACACCCGACTTGCGGTGCAGATGCTGGTCCTCGCGTTCAGAGTCCAGCCGGACGACTCGCTGCGAGTCAGGAGCGATGAACACGATCGCTGCATGGAAGTGATCGAGCCAGACTGCAGCGTGCGGATAGTGAGCTCGCCGTTTCGTCTCAGACAGAGCGGCGGTGTTCTTCCTATCGACGGTCATACACACATTGTGTCAATGAATTCCGAGTGGTCCAAGAGTCCTCCGGATCACAAGATGGGGACCAAGGGCCCTGTTCGGACGTCAGGCCGCGGCCGCGACGATGAACCCATGACGGGCAACCACTCAGGGAAGCGGTCAGCCGAGCAGGTCAACCCAGCCGAACCGGAATCTCGACGATGTTGGTGTCGGTGCCGTCCCGTGCCGATGGCTCCCAGAGACGCAACGAACCGGTTCCCGACGTCGCTTCGCTGGCATCGATGGTGAAGTCGAACGTGCCTCGTGTGCCGGTGCCTGACGTGGCCATCTGAAGCTGCTCGTACAGCACCCGGCCATCGGCATCGGTGAGGCGCACCATGAACTGTGCTTCGAACACGTTGGCCGTGCCGTGCACGCGAACGTTCGTGCCGACGTCTTCGAACGGGGCCGGACCTTCGACCAGGATCGCTGGTGTGACATCCTCGAAGTCGGCGCGAGTCATCGCATGATCGATGACGAGCCCCTCCGACCCGAACACGGTCGACGGAACACCATCGATGGCCAGCACCACGTTCGAGACGGTCGGGAACTGGGTCATCGTGTACACCACCTGAGCGAGCCGAACGATCATCGACAACGAGCCGCCGCCTGACTCGAACTCGGCGGACAGATCGACCGTCGCGGTGCCCGTGGACGAAAGCGTCACGTCGATGAGCGTCGAGCCCTCGGGGATCGCGGTGGTCAGACCCAACTGCTGTTCTTCGGCGGTGGGACCAGCCAACAGTTCGGTCAGCGCAGCATGGCTGGTCGCCACGGTAAAGGTGACCGTTCGGTCGACGAGAGCAACGTGCTCGCCCCGGGTGAGAAACACGGAAATCACGATGTCTTCCCGAGGCACCGTAGTAGCAGCAGTCGTGGTCGCAGCAGCAGTCGTGGTCGCAGCGGTCGTGGTCGATGTCGTCGCAACGGCCGTCGTGTTCAGTGTCGTCGTAGAGGTGCTGACATTGGACGTCGTCGTTGTCGATTCGCCCGAGATCGACGTGATCGACGAGTCCGAGGACGGTTCTCGGGCGCATCCTGAAACCAGCAGCAGCACACCGGCGACGAGCAACGCACCGGTCATGCCGGTCACCGCTCTTCGTCAGTACATCGGACGACGACGACGGGGACTTCGGCTCGGTCGAGCACCGCGTTCACCGTCGAGCCGAGTAGGCCGGCGACCAGTGCCCCGTGGCCGCGCGAGCCCAGCACCATCAGGTCACCGTCACGCGCCACGCCGAGCAGTGCTGGAACTGCTCCGTCTTCTACGAGCCGTCCACTGACGGTGCAGCCGAAGCGTTCGCGTGCCCGCTCGAGGGCTTGGTCCAAGACGCAGGCGGCATCGACCTCCATCAGATCTCTCGTGGCGAGGGACTCCTGTTTCACCGCGACGTAGGGATACGCCCATGCGTGCACAAGTACGAGTTCGACGTGGTGCAGGTCGGCGTGGTCGCCCGCCCAGTCGAGAGCGGCGTCGGATGGCGCCGATCCGTCGACTCCCACGACCACACGGTCGGGCTTCTCCCGGCTGGCAGCCCCCCGAACGACTGCAACCGGACACGGGCTGTGACGAATCAGTCGACGAGGCGTACTTCCCAGCCAGAACGCGCCGGCACCGTGATGGCCGCTGCCACCGACCACGATCATGTCGTCGAACGCTCTGCCCTCCATCAGGGCGGAACTTGCCGCACCCAGCCCGACGTGGGTCGACACGTGCAGCTCAGGGTGGCTGGTAGCGACCATCGCTTTCGCCGCTGTGGCGTGCTCCGTGGCGTCGTTCATGAGCGCGTCCATCATTTCGGGAGCGCCCCATCCCATTGCCCCGGCCGACATGTACGGCAGTGAATAGCAGCTCACGATGTGGAGGTGTGCTCCTCGAACCGCCGCTTCTTCGGCGGCCCAGGCGACGGCGGCCGCCGATGGCTCAGAACCGTCGTAACCGACAGAGATGTGCTTCGTCATACCCTCATGATCCGCTGACTCTGCCCCTGTTGGTAGGGCCGAGAGTCATGATGAGTTCGGGCAATCAGCCGGTCGCGGCCCATGAATGGAGCGTCTGGTAGTAGTTCAGACGTTCGTAGACGCCGGGATCGGCGACGTTGCGCCGGCTCATGGATCCGCGCAGCTGTTGAACGCTCGTGTAGTCATGCGTTTGCATCCAGGCTCGTATCGATTCGTTCATCGACGTGATGACCTCCGGTCCGTGGAGCATCACGGCGCTGGCGGTCATCGCGACGTTCGCTCCGGCCAACAGCAGCTTCAGAGCGTCCATCCCGGTGTGAACTCCGGTGGTGCCAGCCAGCGAGCCGATGTACTCCTCGCACCCGCGGATGATTCCGATCCAATGCAGGGCGGGCGATGTGGTGGCTGGAGCCGACAGAACGAGGTTGGGTACAACCGTCAGGGAGTCGACGTCGATTTCAGTCTCGTACAGCCGGTTGAACAACACCAACCCGTCAGCGCCGGCGCGTTCGAGTTCGATCGCGAAATTGGCCAGCGCCGTGAACGACGGGCCGATCTTCACGGCGAGCGGTACTGAGACCTGGGCGCGAACTTCTGCGACCAGTTCGACGTAGCGGCGCTCCACATCCTTGGCACCCTCCCGGTGATCGGCAACGACGTCGTAGAGGTTCAACTCGATGGCGTCGGCACCGGCCTCGGCGAGATGTCGTGCGTAGTGGACCCAGCCGCCGGGGGTGACCCCGTTGATGCTGGCGATCACCGGAATCGAGAGTTGGGCGCGCGCCTGCTCGACCAAGGAGATGTGGTGGGCGGGGCCGCTGTCGAACCGAGTGGCCAGTGACGAGCCCCCCGGGTTGTCCGCTGCGGACGCTGCGTTGATCGCCGCCTCGAAGGCGAGGTTTTCGCGCGCGATCTGTTCTTCGAACAGTGACGGAAGCACGATGGCACCGGCACCGGCCCGCTCGAGCCGATCCCACATTCGTGGATCTCCCGTGACCGGACTCGATGACGCCACGATCGGGCTTGTGAGCTGCATCCCGAGGTAGGCGGCCGACAGGTCGACCGTGTGCGCGGCGGTGTTCATGACTCGCCCTCGAACGTGCTGCATGGACGCGCATCCGGTGGGTGGTCGATCTTGTCGGTAACAGTCATGGTGCTCAACCTCCTCGCTTGTCATCACCGTACGGATCCCACCGACCGGACAACAGAGCCGTTCGTCCTCAACTCGACGTGTCGAACGACATCAACGACACGGTTGGGTGAGCGAGGCAGGCGTGCGCTCGCGACTCGGTGCGTCGCGTCGAAACGCTCGCGACAGGCGGGCAGAAACTGCTCCGTCGGCTGGCTCGGCCGGGCCGACGACTGAAGTCCGCTAGGAAACGTCAGCTGCCCGCACGGCGGAGCGCATCGCCGTTTCCAACGATTCCGATCCCAACGTCTCGTGGTTGCTTGAGGAAATTGCTGATGCTCTCGGAGCTCATGGGACGAGCGTGGAGGTAACCCTGCGTGTAATCGCAACCGACGGCGATCGTC
>DATKCX010000406.1:0-9884 GCA_035512975.1 Ilumatobacter sp. | reverse complement strand
GTATCACGATGGGCTCACTTACAAGGTGCAAGCATGGACCCGCGACGGTGAGGTTCGATCGATGCGATTCCACCGCGACAACGGCGCTCTCGACATCGACCTGGAGGGGATGCACGCGGTCGAGCTCTCCCATCTCGACGTCGAATGGCCGTCTGCTCGCCTCCGTGAGATGACGCTCGCCGACACACCCGGACTCGACTCCGTGTCCATCGACGTTTCGTTGTGCACGTTCGATGCGTTGACGCCCACTGATGAGTCCCCAGGGCAGGCAGATGCCGTCGTGTATCTGATGCGCCACCTCCATGGCAGCGACGTGCGGTTCCTCGAGGCGTTTCATGACGATGACCTGGCCCATCCCAGCCCGGTGAATGCGATCGGTGTGCTCTCGCGGGCTGACGAGATCGGTGCCGGACGCCTGGATGCGATGGATTCCGCGGCCCGTATCGCCATGCGGTACCGCGCCGATGCAAAGCTTCGGCGACTCTGCCAGACGGTGGTCCCCGTCGCGGGGCTCCTCGCCCAAGCGGCGTCAACGCTGCGAGAAGCTGAGTTCCGCTCGTTCGGACGGGTGGCCGAGCTCTCCGTCGAGGAGCGTGACACGCTGCTGTTGTCGGTGGATCACTTCGTGGCTGACCACCCGATCCTCGCCGTCACCCCGATCGAGCGCGAAGCTCTGCTCGATCGTTTCGGTCTCTATGGCGTGCGGCAGGCGGTCGAACTTCTGGTCCACGGTGCGGTGACCACGAGCACCGAACTCGCATCGGCCCTTGCCCATCTGTCGGGAATCGGTGCGCTGCGGGCCGCACTCGTCACGCGCTTCGGTGAGCGGGCGGCGATCCTCAAGGCACGCTCGGCGCTGAACGCGATCGAGGCCGAATTGGGAGAGAACGACGCCATCGCCGCCCAGATCGAACGTGTGCGCTCGGGTGCCCACGAACTGGTGGAGCTGCGGCTTCTGAGTGATGTTCACACCGGCCTGGTCCAGCTCGAAGCAGCTGAGATCGACGAGGTCGACAGGCTGATGGGGGGCGGCTCGCCATCGGAACGAGTTGGCCTCGACAACCACGCGGGCCCGGCAGACGTCGAGCAGGCAGCATTCGCAGCGCTCGTGCGATGGCAACGGAGAGCGGAGAATCCGATGTCGAGTCAGGGCGTCAAGAACGCGGCACGAACCATCGTGCGCACTTACGAAGGGCTCCTCGCGCACGCGGGTGCCGAGCTGGGCCGGCAGGTGTACACGTCGAGGCCGGCGACGAGTGACGCAGATCAGTCGTCGTAGAACTCTTCGTCGGGCAAGCGGTCGGCGTCGAGGATTTCCTGCGCAGCATCACGATCGACCGTCGAGCTTCCGTAGTGGTCGTCGCCGGGATCGACGACCGAGGGATGGTCCCCTGTGACCGGGCCATCGACCGCCGCGTACGTCTCGCCCATCGGATCTGGAGTCGTCGTACCGCTTCCCGGCGCAGTGTTGTCGAGACCGATCTGGATCGACTTGTTGATGGCATCAGTCGGTGTCGAACCGGGGGTTCGCGGCGTTGGCGAAGTCCCTTCGGCATAGTCCTCGGTCGGCGAGCCGCCGGTGGTCTCGTCTGCGGTCGTGCCGTCGGTGGCGATGACCGGGGCATCCTCGTCTTCGATGATGATGACGTAGTCGTCCTCCGCCTGCTTCTCCTCCTCGGTTTGTGTCCGCGGTGCCGCTTTTTCGACCACGATGCCGTAGTTCGAGGCGTCCAGCGCTCCGTCTATGTGCGCGAAGTTGCCGATCATTTCGGGCGTTGCATTGCCGAACTTGTCGAACATGGTGAAGGCGTTCGTGAACCCGAGCTCGGATCCCTCCTTGGTCACCTGGCCGTCGGGACCGTAGTACTGGAACGGCCCGATGCCATCGACCAACTCGTTCCCGTACTCGTCGGTGGCACCCTGCCCGCTTCGAGTGGAGCCTTCGATGTCGAGCAGCGGTGCATCGTTGTTTCCAACAACGACCCCGAAATCGTGGGTTCGGCCGTCGACCGTGCCACCGAACGACGTGCCGCCCTGAATGTCGTCGAACATGCTGTCGATGGAGTGGGGATCGGTGTCGAACCCATCGAGGTGTTCGGTGCGGTCTGCGATCTGTGCTCCACCGAGGTCGGCCACATCGCCGAACCTCTCCGCCGGTAGGTCCTCCCCCGACGTCGGCATCGCATTGCGCAACGATTCATCAACCGGCATGCGCAAGTCGGGTGGAATCAGGGTTTCGTCGAGCCTCGGGTCCGGCGGTGACGTCAACGACGGGTCGGTGACCAGCGTGGCTTCCGTTGCCAGCGTGGTTTCGGTCGCCCGTGTGGTGTCGGTCGCCCGTGTGGTTTCCGTCGCCCGTGTGGCTTCCGCTGCCAGTGTGGCTTCCGGCGGGGGCGCAGTTTGCCGGGTGGTGGACTTCTGGGTGTCTGATGACGAGGATCGACGTGCCATCTCCCGCACTTTACGCCAGAACGGTGTCGTGTGCTAGGGCCACATTCGGCGCGATCACAGCCCGTTTCCGGTGCTCTGCGTGGGATCAGCCACGGCCTACTATTGGCACGGTGACCTACTGCTTGGGTATCGATCTCGGGACGACGTACACCAGTGCAGCAATCGTCCGAGACGGCCGCGCCGAGACGGTGCCGCTCGGCAATCGAGCGCCGGTCATTCCGTCGGTGGTGTTCCTTGGTGACGACGAACAGGTGCTCACCGGAGAAGCCGCCTCCCGGCGCGGGGTGACTGAACCCGGGCGCGTCGCACGCGAGTTCAAGCGGCGACTCGGCGACCCCACTCCGATCATCGTGGGCGGCTCGCCGTACTCGGCCGACGGCTTGATGGCGAAACTCCTTCGTTGGGTCGTCGACCTCGTGACCGAACAACAGGGGGGCGCTCCTGACGCGATCGTGGTGTCACACCCGGCGAACTGGGGACCCTACAAGACCGATCTGCTCGACCAGGCGATCACGCGTGCCGGACTCGAGGGAGTGTTCACCATCACTGAACCCGAGGCGGCAGCGTTCCATTACGCCAGCCAGGAGCGGGTCGATCAGGGAGCCATCATTGCCGTCTTCGACCTCGGTGGCGGCACCTTCGATGCGGCGGTCCTGCGCAAGAACGACGACGCGTTCGAGGTTCTCGGCGATCCTCAGGGCATCGAGCGGCTCGGCGGTGTCGACTTCGATGAGGCCGTCTTCCAGTTCGTGTTGGCTGCATTGGGCGATGCCATCGGCGAACTCGATCCCGACGACACGTCGACACTTGCGGCAGTCGCTCGGCTCCGACAGGAATGCGTCGACGCGAAGGAGGCCCTGTCGTCCGACACCGAGGTGTCGATTCCAGTGCTGCTACCGAACCTGCAGACCGAGGTCCGGCTCACCCGCGCAGAGTTCGAGGGTCTTGTTCGTCCAACGCTCGGCGACGCGATCACCGCATTGGAACGTGCGTTGCGCAGCGCTGGGGTTGATGCCGGAGAGGTCACCACGGTGCTCTTGGTCGGCGGCTCCTCGCGTATCCCGCTGGTGGCCCAGATGGTCAGCTCGGCGATCGGACGACCCGTTTCGGTCGACGCGCATCCGAAGCATGGCGTTGCGCTGGGCGCAGCGCTGCACGCGTCTCGACGTGTTGCGGAGACGTCCAACGCTGTGAGTGCGCCTGATCGCGGACCCGAGCAGATCCCGCCCGTCATCCCGGCGGCGGCTCCGACGTTGACAACGCCTGCGGTACAGGCGGTCGCTGCCGAGCCTCGAGGATCGTCTACGGCGACGCGGTTGCCGAGGAAACCTTTGTTCATCGGTCTCGGCGTCGCTGCGTTGGTCATCGCGGTCGTCGGCGGGGCACTGCTGCTCGATGGTGAGAACGACGACCCTTCCGAGGCCGGCACAGACGTTGCAGCCGCGACGACGTTGCCGGCCGACGACGCTTCGGAGCCCAGCGCAGATGTTGCCGCCGTGACGACGTCGGTGACCGCTGACGTGTCCACGACGAGCCCAGCAGCCTTGGCGGCAACGACCACGAACCCGGTGGCCACGACTGCTGAAAGCAACACGACGTCGTCGATACCGGCCGGACCGTTCGTTCGTCTCACCGACGTGTCACTGGTGGACGGGACGTATGTGGCCGCCTACGAGGTGACCGGGTACGTGCCCCAGATCGACGGCGGCCCCGACTCCCTGCACATCCACCTCTACCTCAACGACATCGATCCGGAGAATGCCGGCACCACGGGTCCACTCCCGGGCACGTGGGACATCACGGACGCTCCGACCAGCTTCCGCACGAGTGTGTCGCCTGTGGATGCCGCTACACGCGGTGCCACCCAGCTGTGTGCGTTGGTCGCCACCGTCACCCACGGCGTGTTCGACCCCAACTCCGGCACCTGTCTCGACCTCCCCACCTGATAGGGGACCGGCGATTCACCTGAACCGACATGCGGCCGCTGCCGCGACCGGCGTGACGAGCGATTGCGAATCGGGAAATGGCCGATCAATGGCAGCGCCCGCGACAGCAACGGGACCAGCGTTGCAACCGTCGGGTCGCGTTCGACGATCGCCTGCGTGAGGGAAGAATTGCTGGGCGCTTGCTGAGCATTGATTCGGGGTGCAACACAACCCCGAGCCCGCGTGGGAGATGAGGCGTAGGATCGCCGCGATGGAACTCGAGTTCAGCGGGGAGATCATCCATTGGCGAGGGCCATCGCCGTTCCACTTCGTCACCGTGCCCGACGAGCAGAGCGCGGCGATCGAGGCCGTTGCCGCGCTGGTCACCTATGGGTGGGGTGCAATACCGGTGAAGGCGCGCATCGGGAACACCGACTTCAAGACGTCGCTGTTCCCCAAGGGAGATCTGTATCTGGTGCCGGTGAAGGTTGCCGTGCGCAAGGCCGAACAGGTCGACCTCGGCGACACGGTGACCGTTCGCCTCAGCCTGAACGCCTGAACACGAGTGCCTGAACCGCGGCCGAGCCGCCGCGACTCACACTCGTTCGATGATGATGGCGGGGGCCATGCCGCCACCGGCGCACATGGTGATCAGCGCGAACTGACCGTCGCGGCGCTCGAGTTCGTCGAGCGCGGTACCGATGAGCATCGCTCCGGTGGCCCCGATGGGGTGACCGAGCGCCATGGCTCCGCCGTTCACGTTGACCTTGTCGCGGTCGAGATCCAAATCGCGCTGGAACTTCTCGGAGACGACAGCGAAGGCCTCGTTGATTTCGAACAGGTCGATGTCGTCGAGTGTCAAACCGGCCCTGGCGAGCACTTTGCGCGCTGCGGGCACCGGAGCGTTGAGCATCAGCGTGGGGCAGTCGCCCATGTTGGCAGTGGCCACTACGCGGGCGCGTGCGGTGAGGCCGTGTGACGACGCGTACGCGGCGCTGGCCCACAGAATCGCCGCCGAGCCATCGACCACGCCCGACGAGTTGCCTGCGTGGTGTACGTGTTGGATGTCGACGTCTGGATACTTCTGATTGATCAGTTCGCGGAACGTCTTGGCATCTTCGCTGTGGCGGTAGTCGGCGATGTCGGTGAAACTCGGGTTGAGGCGGCCCAGCGACTCTGCAGTGGTGCCGGGCCGAGGGAACTCTTCGCGATCGAGCGCCAGCGTTCCATCGAGGTTGTAGACGGGAATCAAACTGCGGTCGAAGCGACCCTCGGCGATAGCCCGAGCGGCGCGCACCTGCGACTCGGCAGCGAGTTCATCGAGCGCGTCACGGCCGATCCCTTCGATCGACGCGATCGCGTCGGCACAGATTCCCTGATGCGATTGAGGATGGATCTCTTGCAGGTGAGCGTTGTTCGCGCCCATGGGCAACAAGCCCTTCTTGGGGAGCGACATCATCTCGGTGCCACCAGACACGACCAGATCTTCCATCCCCGACATGACAGAGGTGGCTGCGATGGTGGCGCTGGTGATACCCGAACCGCAGAAACGGTCGAGCGTGACGCCACTGGCCCTCATGTCGAACCCGGCGTCGAGCGCGGACATACGACCCAGGTCGCCACTCTGCTCGCACACTTGCGAACTCGTTCCCCACACCACATCGTCGACATCAGCGGTGTCGATGCCCGTCCGCTCGGCGAGAGCGCGCAGCACGGTCGAGCCGAGATGCTGCGGGTGCAGGTGGGCCAGAGCGCCTTTGCCCTGCTTGCCGATGCCGCGCGGAGTGCGGCAGGCGTCGATGATCAATGCTTCAGCCATGGGGGACCTCTCTCAGGTTCGGGCAGACGTGCTGCTACCCGGAGCGACCGTAGTGGGCACGGCCGACCGTTCACCAACCGACTGTGACAGTCGCGCCGACCGTCTGAGCAGACAGCCTCGGCAGCGGCTCGCCGTTCGACCTCCTAGCAGACTGCGCGAACGTACGGGTACGGGTTCACGGCCGCCCCACCGTTGGGGTGCACCTCGAAATGCAGGTGCGGAGTTCCGGCGTTGCCTGTCGAGCCGTTGTAGCCGATGACGTCGCCGCGTGACACCGATCGACTGGAACCCTCCCAGCCGCTCAGGTGGGCGTAGTAGTACTTCGTGCCAGAAGCACCAGTGAGCCACACGGAGTTGCCGCCGAGCCGGGTCGTCTTGAAGAGCACCGTGCCCGACTCCACCGCCACGAGGGGGGTGCCGGTGGGGGAGATCATGTCGACGCCTTGATGGCTACGACCGCCCGAACGGGCCGCGCCCCACGTGTCGGCGAACGAGTACGAGCCGCGAACTGGGCAGATCATTCCGCTGCCGGCGTCGGACGCTGGCTCGGGTTCCGGCGAGGCGATGATCGGTGCAGCTATCGGTGCCGGTGCAGGTGCCGGAGCGGCAGGGGGCTGGTCGGTGGCAGGTGCCGATGGTGCGTCGTCGCTCGCCGTGTCGCTGGCCGTGTCGCCTGACGTGTTGTTCCCAGCCGTGTCGGCGGGCGTAGCCGCGTTGGAGTCGTTGGCCGGCTGTGTCGTAGCAGCCTGCACATTGCTGACGATGGCAGGCTGTGCCGCCTGAGCCGCCGCTGCCTCAGCAGCTGCTGTGGCAGCTTGCTGCGCCAAGAGCTCTTGCCGCTGCCGTTCCAGCGCCTCCTGCACCGCCACGTCGTCCAGTCGCTGCTCTTCGATCTCTTGGAGGCGTACGACCTGCGCTTCGGCCTCGACTTGCAGGCTGGCGAAGGAATCGCGCGCTGCTTCTGTGTCGGACTTCGTTCGCTCCATGTCATCACGGGCGTCGTTGAGGCTGCTGATCGCGACGTCGTAGTCGTCGGCCTTCACCAACTCGGACTCGGTTGCGGCGCCGTAGTACACGTCGGCAGTCGCGTTGTCGTTCGTTTGGCCCATGTCGTTGAACAGCAGGATCGATGATTCATCGGACCCCACGAAGCGTCGCACGGCCGCGGCGGTGAGACCGGTGCGGAGTTCATCGACCTCCGCTTCCAGTTGCCCCAATCGTTGTTCGGCTTCGGCCAGTTCGATGGTGAGCGAGTCGAGTTCCGACTCGGCGTCGAACATCGCTTGCGCAGCTGCGTTGGCGCGTTCGCGAGCGTCGAGAATTTCAGCCGCGGCGCGTTCGGCGGCGTCGTCGGCCGAGACCGTGGGTGTGGAATACGTGGAGACGCCGAGCAACAGGGCAGCCGCGAAGAGGTGCCTCGAACGACGTCGAGACGCGTTCGCGAGAGATCCCAACTGTGACAGCACCGCCACATGTTACGAAATGATGACGCGAAATTGGTGGCAGTCGGGCGTGACACCACAGATTTCTCACGAGCTCTAAGGTGCTGCAGTGAGCCGATGGATCATTCTGCTGCGCGGGATCAACGTGGGCGGCCACCGCAAGGTTCCGATGAACGAACTCAAGGTTGCGCTCGATCACGCCGGTTTCGAGGCGATCGCGACCTACATTCAGAGCGGCAACGTGGTGCTCGACGATCAGGAGGAGTCGCCGTCAACAGTGCGTGAGCGGGTCGCCGTGGCGATCCAACAACGATTTGGTTTCGACGTTGCCGTGATCGTCCGAAGCGCAGCCGACCTCACGGCGGTGGCCGATTCGCACCACGGCGACGGATTGATCGACCCGAAGCTCCTTCACGTGGTGTTCTTCAGCGAGGTGCCATCGCCGGATCGGCGGGCTGCGCTCGACGTGCTGGCCGCCGAGTACGCGCCCGACACGTGGTCGTACTCGGGTGCGGGCCGGGAACTGTTCGTCGCATATCCCGACGGGTCGGGCCGCTCGAAGTTCGGCCTCGACGTGGTCGAACGGACTCTTGGCGTGACAGGAACCGCCCGCAATCTGAACACGGTCCGACGGCTCATCGATCTCGCCCAGTAGTTGGGTTCCGGTAGTTGGCTTCCGGTAGTTGTGGCCCGGACGATCTGCACGAATTTTTGCTCGGCTTTGTATCTGGTGGTGTCCTGGCGCATCTCTGTGCCATGCAGCTACTGCCATGCAGTCATGAGCCGACAGTTCTCACCGACCTAGAGTCGTCGCCATGGCATCGAGCCCTCGTCGCGAACCCGATGCAGTCGAAACCGACGCCTTCGGCCCGTTGGTGGAGCGTGCCCTCGCCGGTGACCGCGACGCGTGGATACGGTTGGTCGATCGTTTGCAGCGGGTCGTCTGGAAAACCGTCAACATGATGAGTCAGGAACCAGACGTTCGAGACGATGCATTCGCGGCGACGTGGCTCCGTCTCGCCGAGCGACTCGGCACCATCCGGGAACCCGAAAAGTTGCCGGGGTGGCTGGCGACTACCGCCGCGAACGAGGTTCGCCAGATTCGCCGTCATCGCAATCGGCTGAGCGTCGGTCTCACGTCCGACGCACTCGATCGGGCCGGCCAGCGCGAGTCGGCCGCTGTCGGTGCCGCCGATTCTGTCGGTCATGTCGATCCAAGTGAACGGGCAGTCGCGCTCGACGAGCATCGCCGCGTGCGATCGGCATTCCGTTCGCTCGACGCCGACTGCCAAGAAGTGCTGAGTGTGCTCGTGATGACGGCCGAGCCCGTTGCGTACGACGTGGCGAGCGCGAAGTTGCAACGGCCGGTGGGCTCGCTCGGGCCAACTCGTCGTCGGTGTTTGGACAAGATGCGGGATCTGATTGAGGAGGCGGAACATGAATGATCCGAGCTACGAGACGGATGCGAACGAGCCCGCAGACATGGATGCGGTGCGGGCATTGAGCCGAGCATTCGCTGATCTCCCGGATGTGCCTGCGTCGCTCACCGACGCTGCGATCGCCGCGTTCGACTTCATCGACGTCGACTCGGTGCTGGCCGAACTACTGACCGACACCAACAGTGCAGAGCTGGTCGGCGTTCGTGGCAACGGAAGCGACCGGCGATCCTTCCGATACGGCGCACTCGATTCGATCATCAGAGTTCATGTCACCGGCAGCTCGGTGATGCTGATGCTCGAGCCACCGTTGTCGGTGGCGTGTCGGATCGTCACTCGGTTGGGCGCTGTCGCCAGCCGCACCGATGATCTCGGGGAATTGATCGCCGATGCGCCGGAGTTGCCGGTTCGCATCGAACTCGACCTCCCGAGCGGTGCCGTGCGCACGCCCTGGATCATCGGCTGACGGATCATCGGCTGACCCACGGTGCATCAGCTCGGCTGATGGCGGCGCGGTCAGTACGGGTTCACGACCGCACCCAACCATGGGTAACGGAACAGACCCGGTCGCTCGATCAGCCAGCGCGCCGCGTCACCTGGGGCACCGTCGTTACCGCGACACATCCATTCCCAGGCGATCGATGCGGCTACCACTGGGGCTGCGAACGATGTACCGCTCCAGATCGCCCACCCATCGAAATCGCCGCCGTCCAGTCGCGCCTGATCGCCGAGATCGAAGAACGTACTCACGATTCCAACGCCCGGAGCGCACGCATCGACCCACGGCCCGTAGTTGGTGAAAGCAGCAGGC
>DATKCX010000405.1:0-3178 GCA_035512975.1 Ilumatobacter sp. | reverse complement strand
TGGTCGTCGGAGTACCACGGGATCGGCATTGCGATGCCGACGAGCCAGTAGACCGCCTGGCTGGCGATGCCGCGCTGCCATCCGAGGGCCGCACCGGCGAGCAACACCGCAAACGTCTGACCGGTCACCGGCACCGGCGTGACACTGAGAGCGAACTGGATCTGGGCGAACAGCGCGGTGAGTGCGGCGAACCCCGACACGAGCGCCGCGGTCCGAAGCTGGTTCCACACACGATCGGTCGTGTGTGGAATGACGTCGGCCAGCGTGCGAGGGCGCTGGACTGCTGCGGTGTTCATTGACGGTCCGTTCGGTCGACGGGCAGGACCTCGACAACGTAACCCGTGTGCGCATCCCCACGAAAGCCCGCGAAGGGATCGTGCCTGGCACTATCCCTTCGGGTCAGGGGTAAGGCTCGCAGGCTGTGCCTGAAGGGATAGTGCCTGGCACTATCCCTTCAGGGGTAGGGGTAGTCCTCGCAGGCTGTGCCGTTGCCGTTCGCATCGAGGCCGTTGGCGAGTGCCAGCAACGTCGGCCCGAAGACCGGCTGCAGGAGCGGGTCGAGATCGTTGTAGGCGTCGATGTAGCCGTCGTAGGCAGTCTGTGCGGCGGCCTGATCGGCGTAGAGGGCGCACGCCGGCCCAGCGTCTTCCCCACCCGGGTCGGGAACGGTGGTGGTCGTGGAACCGGGCACCGTCGTGGTGGTGGTCGCGCCAGGAAGCGTGGTGGTGGTCGTAGTGGTCGGTGGCGGGTCGACCGGCGGTACCACCGGGCCCTCGGCGACCGGGAAGTAGCCGGTGACGTCGACGATGATGTCGCTGGGCGACACGTCGGTCTCCACACACACCGTGCCGTCTGCGCTGAGCTTCGAGATCGCGAGGTTCGGACGGGTTTGGCCCGCCGCCGCGTAGTTCACGTTGCTCGCGATCGGCTTGGTGTCGTCGCACGGCCAGATGGTGACGAACCCGGGACCGTCGGTGTTGGTCGCCGTGACGCTCAACACCGCAGCTCGGGCGTCGGCGGGAATGCCATGGCGTCCGGCGACGGTGACCACGAGTGGGCTACCGATGGATCGCCGACCGACGCCGGCGGATTGCCCGTCGATGGTCTGCTCGTCGGCCCGTGTGTCGGCCAAGCGACCCGGCGTGAGCGTGGTGTAGTCGGTTCCCTCGGGGAAGTAGCCCATCAAGTCGACGATGAGTTGCGAGCTGCCGCCGAAGGAATACAAGCAGATCTTTCCGTCGGTTCCCAACCCGGACACCACGGCGTTCGGCGTGACTTGGCCGGGGCCCGAGAAGTTGACGTTGCTGGCCGTGGGGACGTCACCGCCGCACGGATAGGCCGTGACGAAACCGGGCCCTGCGGTGTCGACTGCGGTGACGTTCACCACGGCCGCGACGGCGTTCGGGGGAACGCCGTTGCGATCAGCGACCTGGACTTCGATCGACGTGCCCGAGGTAGACGGGCCGGCATCCGAACCCTGTCCGTCGATGGTTTCGGCACCGGGTCGGGTGTCGAGCAGTCGACCGGGATTGACCGGTGCGTACGACGCTCCGGCCGGGAAGTAGCCGCCGACATCGACGACGAAGTGCGACGTCGCGCCGAAGTTGTACAAGCACGCTTTGCCGCTGTCATCGAGTCGGGTGATCACCGAGTTGGCGCGGGTGTCGCCGGCGAGCGTGTAGTTGAGATTGCTGGTGAGCGGTCGCTCGGCGTCGCACGGGTACATCGTCGCGAAGCCCGGCCCGTCGGTCTCGGTTGCGGTGAGGTTGAGCACCGCTGTCACCGCGTTCTCGGGCACGCCGTGACGGCCGGCGACCTGCAGCTCGATGACCTGGCCCGAGAGCTTGCCGCCACCTTTGAACTGCCCGTCGACCGTGTCGAAGCTGTCACGCGTATCGAGCAGGCGACCCGGGTTCAACGCGGTGTACGCAGGTGCCGCGGGCGGCGGCGCACCCTCGGCGAGTACCAGGTAGTCGACGGTCTTCGACGCGGCGTTGCCTGCGTTGTCGGTGGCGTCGACGGTGAACGTCTTCGGGCCCTCCGTGGAGGTGTCGATCGCGGCTCCGTTGGCGACGGTGCCGGTGCACGTGGCGATGCCGCCCGGGTCGCTACAGGTGTAGGCCGCCGACACCTCCTGTTGGAAGCCGTAGATCGCGCCGTCGAACGGCGCGATGATCGAGATACTCGGTGGAGCCGTGTCGGGTGCGGCGACCGGGATGGTGAGTCGGGCATTGGCGGCCTGTGTGGCGTCGGCCGGGTTGCAGGTGGCGGTCACCGCACCGAAGCTGGTGTTGGCGATGATTTGGTAGAACGGATTTCCCGCGTCGAGGAAGATCGATTCGCCGATCGCAGCGGTGACCGTGGCCTCGATCGACACCCTTGCCGACGTGACGGTCGATCCACCGGGAATGGGGCCTTCGACGTGAACGGTGACGGCATTTCCGTCGACCGAAACGGTCGCCGGATACGTGCCCTGCGTAGTGATGGCGGCCGAGGTGACCGTGACACCAGACGCGACCACCATCGTGCGCACGTCTTCATAGGAGTTGATCGTCACGCCTGAGGCGCTCGATGGCAACGTGGTCTCGACGGGGTCGATGGTCATCGTGACCGACGACCCTGACTGAACCGAATTCGGGCCGCTCACACTGAACGACACGTCCTGTGTGATGTCGGATCCGACAGAGGTGGTGCATGCCACCGTGACCGTCTTGGATGGGTTGGTCGCAGCGAACAACGTGAAACTCACTGTTGCCGCCGCGATCAGCCCAGTGATGCCCGCAGTCGCGAGCCCACGATGTGAACGAATCGAAATCATGCGAATCTGTCCCCCCAGGTGCTGTAAGAAGCGAGACCCAACCGCCTTTCAGGGCCTCTGCCGCAAAAGGTATACACCGATTCGGGCGTCTGTCTAGTCATGCGCGATCGCTTGAGTCGAACGTCAGACCCCGTGTCGCGGCGATCGTGCGATCCAATCAGCGCTGACGAAGTCGGCCTCACCATGAATCGACTGACCGCTCGCGGCGAGCTTGCGCCACGTTCGTCGTAGGCGGTGGCGTCGATGGCGACGCGTTTCGGCTGGCCGCTCGTCGGCTCGTTCTCCCCTCCGACTGTAGGGCAGTCTCCGGTACGGTTCGCATGTGAATCTGGCCGAGTTGCAAGACGTCATCGAGCGGAC
>DATKCX010000404.1:0-6723 GCA_035512975.1 Ilumatobacter sp. | reverse complement strand
GGAGCACCGCCTCGCAGAGCACCCCATGCTTGACCACGTCACCGAAGTTGGCGGCATACGTATTCGCCACCGCCGAATCGTACACCGCTGCCCACCGACGAGGTGAGACCTCAGCCTCGCTGTGGATCGCTGAGCCAAGATCCAAAAGCCCCGGCGACCTGATCCGGCCACCGGAAGTGTGCTCAGCGTCTGACGGGTCACGGAGCACTTGATCTCGGTGCTCGGGAGGCGCACGATGAACGGTGGACAATTGCCGTCAACCCCACAGGAGGTGGGCCATGTTCATCCAAGTAATCGAAGGTCACGCGGACGACCCGCAGGCGTTCGAGCGGCTGCTCGACCGTTGGGACACCGAGGTTCGTCCTGGTGCCGACGGGTATCTCGGCACGACCGGCGGCTGTACGACCAACGGCGACTGCGTGCTGGTCGCCCGGTTCAACGACCGCGAAGCTGCCAAGCGCAACGGGCAACGGCCTGAGCAGCAGGCGTGGTGGCGCGACCTCGAGCAGTGCCTCGGCGACACGCTGCAACATCACGAGACGACCGACGTGCACGTGATGGAGGGTGGCGATCTCGACCGGGCAGGCTTCGTGCAGGTCATGGAGGGCCACGTCAGCGACCGCCAGCGGGCGATTGCGATGGAGGAGGAGTCCGACGCCGATGTACGGGCGATGCGTCCCGACCTGCTCGGCTCGGTCACCGCCTACTTCGAGAGCGACGACTTCACGTCGATCGCGTACTTCACTTCGGAGCAGGAGGCCCGTACAGGTGAATCGAAGGAGATGTCACCAGAGATGGCCGAGAAGTACGAGTCGTGGTCGACACTGATGAAGGTCGACCGCTACCTCGACGTCCCGCGCCCGCACCTCACGTCGGCCTGACCCGGTTCGGCACCGACAACCGGAAACAGCGAAACAGCGAAACAAGTGGGCGAAGAGGGACTCAAGCCGCCGCGCACGATCTACGCATACGATCGGCGACGACCGGGAAGGTCGTCGTTGGAAAGGGAGGTCATAGCCATGTTAAAGGGACTTCTTGGAGCCAGTTTCACCGCCGCCGCGGTGATCGGTCTCGCAGCGCCAACCGCCGCGGCTCCGCCTGGCGGCGAGACATTGACGCTTGTCTGCGACGAGCTCGGCACGATTGACATCACCACGGGCCCGGGACAAGGAAATTGGACGCCAGGTTTCGTGGCGGGCACCACACAGCGGCTCATCCCCTACGCGTTCGAGTTCGAGTTTGAAGGCGAGGTGGAGCAAATCAGTAAGCCGGCACCACGCAACGGACGACTCGATCGGTGCGAGTTCGGCGACGGCGACTTCAGCGGAGTCGTGTGGTTGTCCTACACACCTCGGTGAAGCGTCACCGGCCCGCCGAGCCCTGGGCCGACTAGCGCACGCTTCCTGCGCGCGGACCGCGCGAACCCCTTGGAACTACTCGTCTATGGAACTTGAACGAGTACTATAACGATATGGACACATACTCCGTAGCGGAGGTAGCCGCTCGTTTGGGGACGAGCGTGCCTCGCGTGCGCCGCGCGATGGCAGCCCTCCGCATCGAAGTCATCGAGTCGACGAGTGGAGTCCGCCTCGACGACGGTGCCGTTCGCACACTCACCGAACGGCTCGGTGCAACGCCAACAGGGTGGCCCGGGACGCGCGAGGAAGCGTTCGTGTTGGCAGCGTTGAGCCGGCGGCCTCTCGGACTTCGCTCCACACGTGCGGTCGCACGCGCTGCACGTGTGAGTCCGACCACGGCGGCACTTGCCGTCGACAAGCTGATGGGTGTCGGCCTCATCGCTGTCGAAACCATCAGGATCGTCGAAGGCAAAGCAGTCGACGCCGACGTGTTCGTCGTCGACAAGAACTCAGAGGCGTGGCGACGACTCAGCGCAATGGTGCGCGCCGTGATTCTGCCCGCCGACAAGACCGAGCCGTCCGCGGCGTCGAGAGTTCCACAGCGGCTGTGGCATCACTTCTGGAACGCACAACCCGTCGCCATCAAGCTCCCCGACGATGAACGCTACGTCGCATCGCGCTTACTCCAGTCGGGTGACCCACAAGCGATCGCTTGGGCTGTGAGCAATCTCAGCGGCAGCGCGATCGAAAGCGTCGCAGAGCTTCGGGGGCTGACCGAGGCCGAGCGGGCAACGATTCGTGTCCTCGCCGGAGCCGGCACATGACCCGCGGTGAACCGAATGGCCAACAGCCCGACGGCCAGTTCGCACCCACCCAGCACGCCGATGCCGCAAGTCATCTACCGGCATTTCCGTCCGACCTGGTCGACTTCATGCCGTCTGGCACCGTCGAGACCTGGCAGAAGATCGCTCCACTCGTCCCGGCGGCGGCGTACCTCGTCGGGGGTACCGCTCTGACCGTGCATCTCCGGCACCGAGTCAGCCGCGATCTGGACTTCTTCTTCGATGGGCACGTGGACATCGACGCCCTCGAAGCGGCACTCCAGAAGATCGGAAAGCTCGCCACAACCTCGAAGGGGCCCGACACGCTCAACGGCGTCCTCGGTTCGACGCGGATTCAGTTCCTCGAAGCTCGCAATCAGCAGCAGCTCGCAGCCCCGACCCACGTGGCCGGTATCCAGGTCGCCTCGGTAGAGGACATCCTGGCCATGAAACTCAAAGTCATCCTCGACCGAGGCGAACTGCGCGACTACTTCGACATCATGCGCATCGACGAACACGTGGTGCCCGTTGAAGAGGGGATCGACCTCTTCATGCGGCGCTACGGGGTAGGACGAGGTGACAACAACATCGCAGCGATTCTGAGCACACTGAGCTATCTGGGAGATGTGGCTGACGACCCAATGCTGCCGGTGAAGCGTCCCGAGATCGAGCGGTACTGGACGCAACGCACACCGGAGATCGCCAAATCGTTCGACCGGTACTGACCGGCGTGTGGGGTGGTGGTCATCGAGGTGCTGTTTGCTCCGCTTTGTTGAAGTGCGTGGCGAGGTTGTCGAGGAGTGCGACCCAGCCGTCCACCATCTCGGCGAAGAACTCGTTCTCCCAATCCGCTCCGCTTCCGTACGCACTCGAGACGACGCGGATGACGCAACTGCCGCCGGACGCTGATTCGATCAGGAACTCGGTAGCGATCGGGGTGACCGAGGACATGTCGAGGTCAGCGGTCGGCATGCCGGGCTCGTTCGGCCACGGTTCTTCGTATGCAAATCGTTGGTTCGGTGTGTAGTCGGTGACGACACCAATCGACGTGAACCCACCGAGATCGAACTGCACCTCGCCGCCGATCTGCGGGTCGAGTCGGGTCGGCACCATCCAGGCCGAGATCCCGTCGGCGGTAGCGATCGCGTCCCACACCTGTTCCGGCGTGGCGGGCACCTCATAGGTGCGCTCCATCCGGTATTCGACACGGTCGGGTCGGTCGGGTTGCTCTGGATTGGTCACGTTGGCTCCTCGGGTCTGGGGTATGACGAAATGGTCAGACGGTGCGGTCGCCCGTCGTCGTGGTGGAATCGGGCGACCAACGCGGCGACCGCTGATTGCAGGTCGGTAGCGAAGGCGGCGCGGTCGTCGGGCGAACTGAACCCGATCACCGTGTCGACGGTGAGCGTCGGCAAACGCGTACCTGTCGCCGCGCTATTGGCGATCGCCCCGACCTCTGACACAGTCCGGGCATTCACCGCAATCAGATACGCAGCCGAGAGACGATCGGCGACCTCGTTCGGATCGATGGCGGCGCTGTGCAACACGTCGGGAGCAACAACGAGATGGCGCGCGGCACGACGCACGAATCGTTCCGTGATACCACCCCACACGCGTTCCTCGGCCAACTCGACCAGCCCGTGGGCCTCCAACGCCTTCAAGTGATAGTTCACCTTCTGACGGGTCGACCCGACCGCCGCTGCCAACGTGGCAGCCGACCCCGGTTCAGTCAACGCGTCGAGGATCGAGGACCGGATCGGATCGAGCGCCAACTCCACGACGGCAGCATCAGCAAGCACTCGAACATCGTCCACGAACGCCAAGGTACCCTTGACAAGAATTCTTGTCAAGGTACATCGGATCGACGACCGAAGCGACGCGCCCCGGGGAACGCGACGACTCCCACGGGACCCGAGAGCCTTCACCAACCCCGACGACAGAGCCCAAAGGCGTCGGTCCCCGTCGAAGGAGATGTCGTCGCCGTCTGTGCAGCAGCGACCTGCCTCGCCGAGCAAGTCAGCTGACGGTCCGCTCCCAGTCCGACGCGAGCGCGGATCTCGGCACCCGAGAACCGCGCCCGACCGGAAGACTGCTAGTCGATCTGTTCGATCAGGAGGATCGCCGCAACGGGACGGGTTCCCCCAGCGAGCGGTGTGATCGTGAGCGCTGTCGGATTGCCAGCAGGGTTTCTCACGGTGAGAACCGAGTTGGCAACGGTCGTTTGAATGAGGTTGGTCGAAACCACCTGCGAGGTGCCGGTTGCCCGACCCACGACGGTGTAGGCCAGGTCGGTGCCGTCGAGCGTGAGCAGCAACTGGCCGGCTTCATCGACGGGCACCTGGAACGTGACGCGATACACGCCGATCTCCCCCAACTGGAACGTCGACGGGCCAGTTCTGGCAATCGATGTGCCGACCGCGGGACCATCTTGGGGGAATTCCACGTCGGTGCCAGGAGCGACCGTTGCTGCATTGTCCGGGGGCATCAATGCGAAGAACTGAGCGGCTGCGACCGTCGCACCTGGACCCTCCGGTCCAGGCACGCCCTGTTCGCCTTGTTCGCCTTGCAGGCCTTGCTCGCCCTGCGCACCTTGCTCGCCCTGCAGGCCTTGCTCGCCCTGTTCACCTTGCTCGCCCTGCAGCCCGGGCACGCCCTGCGGCCCAGGCGCGCCCTGCTCACCCGGAGGACCCGGTTCTCCGGCAGGACCCTGGGAACCCGCCTCGATTCCGACGAAATACCCAACCACGTCCACGACGAGATCGACCGTGGCGATGTCATCATCGCCGTAGAAGTAGACCTGGAACTCACCGCTGGCCGAGAGCTGAATCGTCACCGAGTTGGCTGCGACCGCTCCGGCAGTGAAGTTCACCGACGACGTGGTCGGAGTGCCGGTGGCGTCACCCGGACGGAGGCTCAAGTAGCCCTGATGTGTTGGATTCACTGCCGTCACGTTTGCGACGACAGCCGTTGCCCCATCGGGCACGACGGTGGCCGAACCACCGATCGTCGCCACTGAGCCAGTGGCACCGATGACGACCGGTTGGTCCGACGCGAGAGCGCCCGCCACGCCAAGCCCGTCACGTGTGTCGACGATGCGAACCGGTGCGACAGACACGTACGCGGACGGTGTCTCAGAAGCTGCCGACGCCGTGAGCAAGCCTCCAGCGCCGAGCGTCACCGCCACGGCCGCACCGACAGCAGCCCACCGGGACCGCCTCATTCCATGGTTCGGGTTCACGTTCTGGAACAACCTCATAGTCATTTCCCCTTTGACCGTCGTATCGCTACTGCCGCGCAGCCTACCGGCAAATAGCCACGTAAAGTGTTGCTATGGCCACTCAACGTGGAGAAGATCCCCGATGCTATCCGCACGCTGTGGGTCACCTGGGCGGGCACCGACTCTGCCGATCTCGCGTCGAGCGAGATCATCTGTGGTCGGCCGTTTTGATCGAGACATCCCGAACGATCTGTCGACGTGTGTTGCGCTGTGCGTGACGGCTATCACGGCCGTCCGAAGCGAGTTCGGAATCGAACGTCCTCGATCAGTCTTGATGGTGGTCGTGTTCGCGTGAGAACTGGCCGCTGATGGCTGCGTCGAGTTCAGCGTCGACGAGTCCGTTGGTGAACAATCCGCTACCGGCGTCGGTACGTGCTCCTCCAGACGGATCACGGAAGCGGCCGCCAGCCTCTGCGATCAGAATCACCGATGGCGCATGATCCCACGCGAACGCGACGCCCGGGCAGGGGAAGATGAGCGCCTCGAGTCGACCTTCGATCACGTCGAGATAGTCGTCGTAGGCCGGCTCGACGAGATGCGTCAGCGATCTCGGCTTCTCGGCCATCGGGCTTGGACCCTCTGACCACACACTGACTCGACTCGCTGCCAGGCAGGCCACATCCGAGACGCGCACCAACGTTCCAGCCGACGGGCCAGCCTCTTCCTCGGCCAACTCGACCAGCCCATGGGGCCTCCAACGCTTTCAAGTGATAGGTCACCTTCTGACGGGTCGACCCGACCGCCGCCGCCAACGAGGCAGCCGACCCCGGTTCAGTCAACGCGTCGAGGATCGACGCCCGGATCGGATCGAGCGCCACCTCCACGGCGGCAGCATCGGCAAGCACTCGAACATCGTCCACGAACGCCAAGGTAGTCTTGACAGTAATTATTGTCAGGGGGTACCTTGGCGGTGATTATGTACTCACCGCCAAGACAAAAGCCTCTTGACCTTCGTGTCAACACGAAGGTTTAACCTGACTCCGATGATCACCGGATTGAAGATCAAAGACGTTGCAGACGCCAGCGGGTTCAGCGCCAACACGCTGCGGTACTACGAGCAGATCGGTCTACTGCCCGTGTCGGCGCGCACCGCAGCGGGTTACCGGATGTACGACCAGCGCACGCTCGATCGGCTCGCGTTCATCGCTCGCGCCAAACAGCTCGGGTGCACCCTCGAGGAAATCACCGGCTTGGCGACTGCGTGGGACGGCGGTGAGTGTGGCCCGATTCAGGATCAGCTGCGACGGCTCGTCGCCGACAAGATCAC
>DATKCX010000403.1:0-3475 GCA_035512975.1 Ilumatobacter sp. | reverse complement strand
AGTTCGGGTGACCAACCCGTCCAGCTCGTACTGAGGCCAACCCTTCGCGAAGAAGGCGTTGGAGAGCACCACTAGTCCGAAGCGCGACTTCGCGATTCCATGATCAATGTTTCGGCGCAGACTGTCTCCGATCCGCAAGGTGAACTCGTCGAACCACACCGACACGCCAGCTGCCTGAAGCGCGACCGCAAGCGGTCGAGCAACGGCGTCCTTGTCCTCGGAGGCATGAGAGATGAAGACGTCATACTCCGCCATGGTGGCGTCTGGGCGGGCTGCCAACGCGTTGTCGACGAGCTCATCGATTTGTTCGTCGCGCATCTGGTACTGGCGTAATGGCGCAGCAGGCCGCAGCGAGGACGTATCACGAACCCGCACCGAAGCCCTGGTGGAGCCCTTCAGACCCTGCATGTCGACAACCACGTACCAGTGACCAGTGGAGGGGATCTGAATGCGCGCAGGTGACTGCTTGGCGAGCCCGCCGCTGAACTGGTATCGACGTCCTGCGCGATAGTTCTGGAAGTTGGTGGAGCTGAGGAGCCGGACGTTGGCGCCGCTGCTGAGGCTCACCTCAACGACATCGCCGCGTGTTCGACCGCCCAGATCGAAATGCAAGTACTTCATCTGCAGGATCGTACGGCAGGGGTGTGACTCGAGAACACGTGTTCGATGAGTCTTCTTGGGTCGAACCGGAGGAATCGGGAATGCGCACAGATCGTCACGCCTCACTGCCGTCAACGTGCCGGTGTCCTTCCATCGCGTTCATGACAGCTGATCACTCTCAGCGTCCAAAGTGGCCGTCGGTGGGCAGAAGTCGATGGCCGCCAGTGGGCAGTTCCGGTGGCCACCCACAAGTTGCGGCGCAGCCTCGCACGCATTGTGGCCACGCCCGACCGCAGGTGCTGAGTGCCTGTTGATGTGCGGTGACCTCGGAACGCAGCAGGCGGCGACTCGTCATGTGAAGAGTAGCCATATGCGGTGACACTCGGAATCCCGCAGCGCCGGAGCCAGTTGGTCATCTTCGGCTGCGAGGGGAAGCGATGCGATTGTTGCCGATCGTTCCGTCGGTGCGGCACTTCGCGGTACGGCCGATACATATACCTACCTACAATGGCGCGCTGGGTAGGCCATTCATGAGCAGCCAGTTGTCGGCAAACTGAGCACGTGCGGTCGCTGGGCGTCGATGAGGCTGAGGAGCAACGACTGTGGGCAGCGGCGTTGGCCGTCGGTGGTTCGGATTTCGAGGTGGAGGTGGGGGGCGCCGGAGCGGCCGGTGTTGCCTGACCACATGATCTGTTGACCGGCGGTGACTTCGTCGCCGAACTGGACGGTGAGGATGATGCCGTGGCAGTACGTCCATCGGGTGTTATCGGTGTCGACGATGGTGAGGCCGACGCCGCAGGTTTCACAGCCGGCGCTGTTGATGCCGCAGCCGTTTGCCCACCAGTTGTGGGGCCACGTTCGCACGGTGGCGACACGGCCGCCGCGCATGGCGTAGATCGCGGTGTTGATCGGGATCATCCAGTCCCAGGCCGGGTAGTCGTGGTGGGGGTTGGTGAGAGCCGATGGGTTGGCGTCGATCAGATCACGCGGGCCGGGCAGGGACCAGCCGTCGACGATCGGTTGAACGGAGCCACCGAAGCAGCTCCCCGGAACAGGGTCGGCTGAAGATGCCGGGCTGAAGGCTGGTGTGGCTCCGAGGAGTTCGTCGTACTTCGTTAGCCATCGTTGCTGGTATTCACGCGGTGTTAGGACGTTGCCGGCTCCTGGCACCGGAACGGTGTCCCATGCCGGGGAGTCTGGCGCGGGGAGTCGGCCGATGTACCAGCCGACGGGCACTGCGCTGACGTCTCCGCTGTGCCTATCGAGGATTGCGATCACCATCTCGGTCGCCTTCGCATCTTGGATCTCTGGGGGAGCGTCGGCGGCGCTGTTGTATCCGCTGTAGCCGCCCCATGTGCTGTTGATGAACTGGTAGGCGCCTGACGCAGTGGAGCCGCGGGCTTGGGCGGTGTAGTCGCCCCCGGATTCGAGTGTTCGGATGGTCTGGAGGATTACCTCGGTCGGTCCTGCGGCGACACCGCACACGGTGATCGGGGGTGGGTCACCGTTGGCGAGCAGCGCAGGGAAGATCGTGAGCCCGATCAGGATCGATGCGGTGGAGGCGAGGCCGGCTTTCACCTCTCTGTACGGGATTCACCGGCCGGGTCGGAGGGAGCGGGCGGTCACGATTTCCACGGATCAGTGGGTTGGTTCCCGTTCTCTCGTGCACCTCGCCGTCGAGGTTCCTGAAGGGAGAACGAGATGTCTGCATCACACGTATCGAGCCGGGGCGTCACGCGGCGATCGCGACGCTTGATTGCGTCGGCCGTGCTCGCTGGCGTCGCCGCCGTTGCGACACCTTCGGTGGCGTTCGCGGTGGTGCCGAACCCGCCCGCGGACGGCAGCGCACCGGGGGCGGAGTTGGTGACCGTGGTGCTCGGTTGGTTGAAGTGGGCCGGTCTGGCATCAGCGTTGGCTGGGTTGCTGATCGGGGCGATCACGACGGGCATCGGACATTTCGGGTCGAACTACTCGGCGTCGTCGGCGGGTCGGAAGTGGCTCCTCGGTGGCATGGGTGCCGCGATCCTGTCGGGGCTGTCGTGGACCATCGCCACGACGCTCTACACCGCCACGGGTGGGTGACTGATGCGACGCGCCCTGATCCTTGGTCCCGTGCTCGCGTTCGTTCTCGTCGGTGGCCTCATCGTCGCCCGCACAGGCGGGGGAGACGTCCCAACATCGGATGGACACTCGGTGGCGGTGGACGCAGAGCAAGCGCCAGTTCAGCTGCCACCAGCCCCATCGGTTGCCGAGCCGGAGCATGTGGCAGCAGCAGCGGTAGCGATGACGGGTGAGGTCGCTCGGGCCGGTTTCATCTCTCGTCGCGAACTCATCGAGTCATTCACCACACCAGGGTTCGGGCCGGTGCTGGCCGACGACACTTCCGAGCAGATGACTGCCCTGTTGCTTGAGTTCAGCGAACGCGACGCCGACCCTGCCGAACTCCAGGTCACCGAACAGCCCCTGCGAACCCGGGTAGTCACAGAGGACGCGGCTGCGGCGACGGTTGATGTGTGGTCGGTGCTCGTGGTCGCGCCGCCGGGAGCGTCGACGGCGAGGGTGATGTGGCGCACCGTCACGGTCGAGTTGCTGCTGATCGACGGGCTGTGGCTGGTTGACGGCTGGACGTCGACACCTGGTCCTACCCCGATGGTTGGGCCGGAGTCTCCGATCTCGCCGGCGATCGATGTCGCCGAAGTACTCGCATGGTCGCCTGCCGTCGCTGACGGTGTGTGATGTGGCCCTTCCCCAATCCGTTGGATCTGTTCGGCAGCGCGGTCGGCAGCACGGTTGGCTGGGCGTGGGACAAGGTGATCCAAGGGATCTACTCATGGTTCGCCTCGGGTGTGTTGATGCTCATGGAGTGGGTGTGGGG
>DATKCX010000402.1:0-3540 GCA_035512975.1 Ilumatobacter sp. | reverse complement strand
CGAGCAGTGCGCAGTGATCGGCGTCGGACAGACGCATCACAAGAAGCGACGCGACGATGTGTCCATGGTGGGCTTGGTCCGGGAGGCGGCCGGCCGTGCGCTCGCCGATGCCGAGTGCGACTGGTCAGACATCGATGCGCTCGTCATCGGGAAGGCTCCCGACGTGTTCGAAGGCGTCATCCAACCGGAGCTGTTCCTCGCGGACGCGCTGGGCGCAGCCGGCAAGCCCATGTTGCGAGTGCACACCGCGGGCAGCGTGGGCGGTTCCACCTTCATCGTCGCCTCGCACCTCATCGAGTCGGGCGTGCACGAACGCGTGCTCGCGCTGGCGTGGGAGAAGCAGTCGGAAGGCAACGCCCAGTGGGGTCTGGCGGGCGGCCGCAGCCGCGGCGTCGGCGCGGGCGGGGCATTCGCCCCGTGGATGCGCGCCTACATCGAAGCGACCGGCGCACCCGACTACATCGGGTGGATGGTTGCGGTGAAAGACCGACTCAACGCGTTGAAGAACCCATACGCCCACTTGCGACTACCCGACATCACGATCGACAAGGTCAAAGAGTCGGCCATGCTCTGGGATCCGATTCGGTTCCTCGAATCGTGCCCGTCGTCCGACGGGGCAGCCGCCGCCGTGCTCACCAACACCGCCGGCACGAAGCGGTCCTCGAAGGCACCCGCCTGGGTTGCCGCCACTGCCGTGCGCAGCGAACTCGGCCAGTTCCCTGGCCGCGACACCGTGAAGCCGCGGGCCGGCGTGGAGTGCGCACGACAGGTGTATCAGTCGGCAGGCATCACCAACCCGCGCACCGAGATCGATGTCGCCGAGCTCTACGTGCCCTTCAGTTGGTACGAGCCGATGTGGCTCGAAGGCCACGAGATCGCGGCCCCTGGCGAAGGCTGGAAGATGGTCGACAGCGGCGAGACCGAGATCGACGGCACGTTCCCCGTCAACCCCAGCGGCGGCGTGCTGTCGTCGAACCCCATCGGGGCATCAGGCATGTTGCGGTTCATCGAAGCTGCCAACCAAGTGCGCGGCGAGGCCGGCGAGCACCAGGTCGACGGCGTGCGCACCGCGCTCGCGCAGGCGTACGGTGGCTCGGCGCAATACTTCGCCATGGGCGTGTTCCGCTCGGGGCCGGGCTGATCATGGCACCCGTCATCGTCGACCGAGACGGTCCCGTCATGACCCTGACGCTGAACCGCCCGCAGCGGATGAACGCGTTCACCGGCACCATGTTGGCCATCATCGCCGACGCCTGCGCCGAGGCCGCCGAAGATGACGACATCCGTTGCCTCATCATCACCGGCGCAGGCGGCAACTTCTCGTCTGGCGCGGACCTGCGCGCCATGGCCGGCGACCCCGACGACGCCGGCTCGTTCGATCTCACACAGCGCCGCATCGACGACCCGACCTTCGTCGAGCGCGGCTTTCTGCGTTCCGGTCGGCCTGCCAAGCCCATCATCGCGGCGGTGGAAGGTGTGGCCATCGCCGGCGGCACCGAAGTGCTGCTGGGTACCGACATTCGAGTGGCGGGTCGGAGCGCTCGGTTCGGCGTGTCAGAAGCGCGTTGGTCGCTGTACCCCATGATGGGGTCGGCCGTGCGGCTCCCCCGCCAGATCTCATACACCAAAGCGGCCGAGATCTTGTTGACCGCCAAGCACATCTCGGCCGAAGAGGCAGAACGAATCGGTCTCATCGGCCACGTCGTCGACGACGGACAAGCGCTCACCAAGGCACGCGAGATCGCCGATCAGATCTGTGCCAACGGCCCCCTCGCCGTGGAAGCGATCCTGAAGACGATCCGCGAAACCGGTGGCATGACCGAAGAAGAGGGCTTCGCGCACGAGCGTGAGCGGGCCCGGGCGGTGTTCGCGTCGCAAGATGCCAAAGAAGGCCCACGTGCTTTCGCCGAGAAGCGCACCCCCAACTTCCAGCGCCGCTGAACTACTTGGGGAGGTCGCTGAATGCGACGTTCTTGTCGACCCGTATGTCGCCTGGCAACCCGAGCACTCGTTCACCCATGATGTTGCGCTGCACCTGATCGGTACCGCCGCCGATGCGCGCCGACCACTGGCCGAGCAGTTGCTGACCCCAGGCATGCACTTCTTCATCGTCGGTGGGCAGCAACATGCCCGACGCCCCGGAGATCGCGACACCGAGATTCCCGAGCCGTTCGAGATGTGCCGAGTAGCCGAGTTTGGCGACCGAGCTCTCGGGGCCGGGTGGCTTGCCATGGCTCAAACGGGTCTGTGATCGCCAGCCGAGGTATTTCAGGATGTTCAGCCGAATGTAGGTGTCGGCCAACTCTTGACGAACGGTGGGTTCGCCCAATCGTTCGAACCGCCGGGCGAGCCGCACGAGGTCGGCGAACGTGTCGTTCGTGTTGCCGGCGATCAGCGTGCGTTCGGCGGTGAGCGTGGTCATCGCGGGTCCCCACCCGTTGTTGACGGTACCCACCACACCATCAGCGGGGATCCGCACATCGGTCAAGAAGACCTCGTTGAAATGCGCTGTACCGGTGATCTGTTTGATGGGACGTATGTCGATGCCCGGCGTCTTCATGTCGACCAGGAAGTACGTGATGCCGCGATGTTTCGGTGCGTCGAAGTCGGTGCGCGCGAGCAGGATGCCCCAGTCGCTGTAGTGCGCGCTCGACGTCCACACCTTTTGCCCGCTCACCATGAACTCGTCGCCGTCGCGAACCGCTTTGGTGGTCAGCCCGGCCAGATCGGAACCGGCACCGGGTTCGCTGAACAACTGGCACCACAGCTCGTCACCGCGCAGCATGGGGCGCAGGAATCGCTCTTTCTGTTCCGGTGTGCCGTGAGCGATGATCGTCGGCCCGGCCATGCCGATGCTCTGCGCGAACACGCCGGCGGGCACGTCGAACTTGGCTTGCTCTTGGAGGAACACACGTTGTTGCAGCGACGTGCCGCCACGGCCGCCGTATTCGGTTGGCCAGGTGATGCCTGCCCAACCATGATCGGCGAGGGTGGCTTGCCATGCTTTTGCCTTGATCACCTTGACCTTCTCGGCTTCGGAGAACGCATCGCTCATCCCGGGCCGGGGTCGCGGTGCGTCCGTCAGCGGTTGTGCGTGTCGTTCCAGCCAGGAGCGGGCTTCGGCTCGATACGCCGCTTCTTCGGGCGTGTCGTCGAAATCCACGACGAGCTCAGACCGTCGCCATCAGACCGGGGCCCCGAGCACACCCTTGAGGAGTGCTCCGTTCGGATTCTCGGGCAACTCGGTGAGTGGCTGAGCCAGCTCGTCGACCGTTGGGCCGAGCTTGGCTGCGAGCGGCAAGAGTGCGTCGAGGTCGAAGTCGTACAGCTTGGCGGCGTTGCCGGCGAGCAGCCCCGCCAACTGTTCCGAGCTCACGCCGGCGAACGCCTGACGCAGGTGCTCGCGGGTGAACGGGTAGGTGCCTTCGTCGTGCGGATAGTCGGACCCCCACATGAATCGATCGGGGCCAAGCACGTCACCGGCGGCCACGTCGGCCGGGCCGGGCTGGCTGACACCCATCCAGCAGTTCTGCAGGAACG
>DATKCX010000401.1:0-19382 GCA_035512975.1 Ilumatobacter sp. | reverse complement strand
GGATCGATCGGCGAGTTGCAAGCCGACTTCGACACCACCGTCACCGACCTCCATCGCCCCGAGGTCGACGAGTTGGTACGACCCAACCCCGACGACCCGACCGGGCGATCGATGATGCGCCGCGTGCCCGAGGTGCTCGATTGCTGGTTCGAGTCGGGTTCCATGCCATTCGCTCAGGTTCACTATCCGTTCGAGAACGCCGACTGGTTCGACAACCATTACCCGGGTGACTTCATCGTGGAGTACATCGGTCAGACCCGCGGCTGGTTCTACACGATGCACGTGTTGGCCACCGCGCTGTTCGATCGGCCGGCGTTCAAAAACTGCGTGAGCCACGGCATCGTGCTGGGCGACGACGGCCGCAAGATGTCGAAGTCGCTCAACAACTACCCGAACCCGAATGACATGTTCGACATCTACGGTGCCGACGCGATGCGGTGGTACCTGTTGTCGTCGCCGATCCTGCGCGGTGCCGATTTCTCGGTCACTGAGGTGGGGCTGCGCGACACCGTTCGCCACGTCATCCTGCCGTACTGGAACGCCTACTACTTCCTCACGCTCTACGCGAACGCGGCCGGAACCACGGGCACGGTACGCACCGACCAGACCGACGTGCTCGACCGATACCTGCTCGGTGAAGTCGGCCGACTCGTGGGCTCGGTCACCGAACAACTCGACGCCTACGACCTGTTTGCGGCGTGCGAGTCGGTGTCGAACTTCCTCGACACGCTGACCAACTGGTATATCCGCCGGAGCCGCGACCGGTTCTGGGACGGCGATCAGGACGCCATCGACACACTGCACACGGCCCTGGTGACGCTCAGCCAGGTGGCCGCGCCACTCCTGCCGTTCGTGGCTGAAGAAGTGTTCGCCGGGCTGGTTGCCAATGCCGGGAGCGTGCATCTCACCGACTGGCCCGATGCCACCCGCTTTCCTGTCGACGACGGGCTGGCCACCGGCATGGGACAAGTGCGTGACGCTTGTTCGGCGCTGTTGTCGTTGCGCAAGGCAGAGGGCCTGCGCGTGCGTTTGCCGTTGGCGTCGGCCACGCTCGCCGTGCCCGACACCACCTTGATCGCACCCCATCTCGACATCATCCGCGACGAACTGAACGTCAAGTCGGTGGAGCTCACCACCGAGTTGGACCGGTTCGGCACGCAGGAGTTGGTGCTCAACCCGAAAGCGCTCGGACCGCGCCTCGGCAAACAGGTGCAAGACGTCATCCGCGCACACAAAGCAGGCGACTGGAAGATCGTCGGCGAGAACGTGCATGTCGGCGACGTCGAATTGCTGCCCGGCGAGTTCGACTTCAAGATCGTGTCGATGGGCGATGCTGCGGTCGCCACGCTGCGCGATGGGGCCGGCATGGTGTCGCTCGACATCGACGTCACCGACGACCTCGAGGTCGAGGGACGCGCCCGCGACCTCATACGGCTCATCCAGCAGGCCCGCCGTGACGCCGGTCTGCATGTGTCAGACCGGATCACCGTGCACGTGACCGCTCCGGTCGACATGCTCGTCGCCTTCGACACGCATCGCGACCTGGTGCTCGGTGAGACCCTGGGAGTGGGTGCCATCACGGCAGACGGTGCCGAGATCACGATCATCGTGGAACGTGAAGGCTGACCCGATCACGATACACGAGATCGACCTGCGGCTGATTGCAGCCATTGGTGACGGCCCAAAAGAGCACATCGCACGGTAGAGTCCGGCGTTCACGTTCGCCAGGAGGTGCACCCGACATGGCAGCTGCGAAGAAGTCAACCGCAAAGGCGGCGACGCCCGCTCAGAAGAAGCCACCGAAGGCACAGGCTGCGCCAGCGCAAACCGCCGCGGCCAACAAGAAGTCAGCATCCGAACGTTCAACCAGTGGTCGTGCAGCAACAGCTTCCGCGACCCCTCAGCAGAAGGCGACAACCACACCGAACATGAGCACCGGTTCCAAGTCCAACGCAACAAACAACGTGGCAGCCAACGAAGCGTTGCCCAAGCCGCGTTTCAACAAAGACGGCATCGGCTACACGAAGGACTTCGACCTCGCATTCGTGAAGGAGATGTTCGACGCGCTCCAAGCCGAGCGCATCCGACTCACCGGACAAGCAAAGCGACTCGAGGACGAAGCACAACAGTTGGTGCAAGAAGCCGAGATGGGCGACGTCAAGTTCGACGACGAAGGCGGCGAAGGCGACTCCACGAACGTGGAACGTGAGCGCGATCTCGCGCTCAGCGCCCAAGCGCGCGACGCCGTCGACGAGATCGACGCAGCCTTGCTGCGAATCGCAGCCGGCACGTACGGCTACTCGGTTGAGTCTGGACGTCCCCTGCCGCGCGAGCGACTCGAGGCGCTGCCCTGGTCGTCGGTCCTCGTCGAAGAAAAAGTAGGCGGTATCGGCCGCCGCTGAATCGCGGTTGCTGAACACACCGCTGCTGGAATCATGATGGGATCCCTGCTTCGTTCGAAGCGCGCGTGGTTGCCTGTCGCCGTGCTCGTCGTGGTGATCGATCAACTCACGAAGGTCTGGGCGGTCAATGAACTCGCCGACCGCGACATCTCCCTGTTCTGGACACTGCGGTTCAATTTGAGCTTCAACACCGGCATGGCCTTCGGGCAGGGTCAAGACCTCGGGCCGATCATCGCCGTCGTCGCGATGGTCGTGGTGGTGGGCCTCCTGTTGCGCATGCGCCCAGAAGGTGGTGGACCGGCAAACGTTGCCATCGGGCTGATCGTGGGCGGAGCCGTCGGCAACATCATCGACCGGTTGTTTCGTGGCCGCGGATGGTTGCGCGGGGGAGTGGTCGACTTCATCGACTTCCAATGGTTTCCCATCTTCAACATCGCCGACATGGGGATCACGATCGGTGGAGTCTTGCTCGTGTTGACATCGTGGCAGATGTCACGCAACGAAATGACCGAGCAAACCCCCGAACAAACCAGTGAATTGACCAGTGAATTGACTGGTGAATTGACTGGTGAATTGACTGGCGAATCGACCAGCGAATCGACCAGCGACCTGTGAGTGACGGCCAGACCGACGAAGAACTCGAGTTCGACGTTGTCGAAGAAGTTCCCGCCGCCCTCGCGGGGGAGCGCATCGATCGAATCGTCGCGTTCATGCTCGACGTCAGCCGAACCGTCGCCCAGGCCGTCATCGCCGCAGGGGGAGTGATCGTCGATGGCGAACCTGCGGCGTCAGGAAAGGTCAGGCTCGTCGCCGGCCAGTCGATCGCCGCAGCAACCGGAGCGATTCCGGTCGAGCAGCCGCCTGGCCCCGAACCCGACGTGTCGTTTCGCGTGGTCTACGAAGACGACGCGATCATCGTGATCGACAAGCCGGCCGGGCTGGTGGTCCATCCCGGTGCCGGCAATCGCTCGGGAACGCTGGCCAACGGGCTGCTGGCGCGCTACCCCGAGATCGCGAGCGTTGGCGAAATGGTCCGACCGGGAATCGTGCATCGGCTCGATGCGGGCAGTTCCGGTCTGTTGGTGGTGGCGCGCACTCAAGATGCCGCCGATGCGCTCATCGAGCAGTTCTCCAGCCATCACCCCATGCGCGAGTACCAGGCGTTGGTGTGGGGACATCCTGCGGCACCGCATGGCGTGATCGACGCACCGGTGGGCCGTTCGCGCCGCGATCCATTGAAAATGGCGGTCGTGGCCGACGGTCGCTGGGCGAGAACCGAGTACCGGGTGGTGCGGCTGTTCGACTCGCCGGCAGAACTGGCGCTCCTCGACTGCCAACTGGAAACAGGGCGAACCCACCAGATCCGAGTGCATCTGAGTTCGATCAACCACCCGCTGGTGGGCGACCCTGCTTACGGCCAGCGCCGCCCCAAACTCCAGTTGGAACGCCCGTTTCTGCACGCCGCCAAACTCGCGTTCATCCATCCGGTCACCGGGGAGCGCGTGCAGTTCGAAAGCCCGCTACCGGCCGATCTCGCCGACCGCCTGGCGTCGCTACGTGAGGTCGTCGACGAGCGCTGACGGCTGATCGTCGACCCGCGTGGGCCACGCCGCCTCACCGCGGGTGACTTCGGCGATCGACGCCAACGTGAAACCCTCGAGGTGCTTGCGCATGACCTCGCCCGACTGATGCCAGATCGCCAGGAGTACGCATTGACCCTCGTGATCGCATGCACCGTCTTGGTGCGGTTCGCCGAAGTCTCCGAGGGTGATCGGCCCGTCCACAGCCGACAGCACCTCGGACAACCGGATGTCTTCTGCTGCCCGAGCGAGCACGTAGCCGCCTCCCACGCCGCGCTTGGATCGAACCAGACCGGCACCCTTCAGCGCCAGCAGGATCTGCTCGAGATAGGGCTGGGGCAGGCCGGTGCGCTCGGCAATGTCACGAACAGACGTGGGCCCGCCTTCAGATCCGTGCAACGTCAACGACAACAAAGCTCGGCACGCGTAATCGCCTCTGGTTGACACTCGCACGATCCCAGCGTAGGGGGTTGAAGCCTGTTCGCTTGGCGTCGGGTGCGCGAAGCTGCTGGACTGGACACGAACAGGGCACGAACGTGAGCGCACAACCATGACCGACATCACCCACACCCCGATCAGTTCTGCGGCGGTGCTTCCCGATTACGCCGGTGCCAATGTTCGGGGTATCGTCCCGGCGTTGGTCGGTCCACGGTCGTGGGCGTCGGGCCTGCCGAGTTGGATGCCCGAAGCCGTCAGTCACGCGCGGCAAGCGGTCTTGTTGGTACTCGACGGATTGGGATGGGACCAGCTCCTCGAACGCCCCCGCGTCGCCCCCACGCTCAGTTCGATGACGGGTCGATCGATCACCACCGTCGCACCCACCACCACTGCGACGGCGCTGAGTTCCATCGCCACGGGTCTCACGCCGGGCGAGCACGGCCTCATCGGATATCGGATGGTGCTCGGCGGCGAGGTGATGAACGTCTTGCGATGGGCCGTCGACGGTGCCGACCGGCGCCGGAGCCAACCCCCCGCTGACGTGCAGCGGTTCCCCGCGTTTCTCGGCGAGGAGATTCCGGTCGTCACGCCGTCCGAACTCATCGGGTCGGCGTTCAGCGCCGCCCACCTGCGTGGCAGCCGGCCAGTGGGCTGGCGCGCGTCGTCGTCGCTGCCGGTCGAGGTCAATCTCCTGTTGAACGCCGGCGAGCGGTTCGTCTACGCCTACTACGGCGGGATCGACAAGATCGCCCACGAACGCGGATTCGGCGACTTCTACGATGCAGAACTCCGCACGGCTGATCGGTTGGTCTCCGACCTGCTGGATCTGCTGCCGCCGGGGGTCGTGCTGTTGATCACCGCCGATCACGGTCAGGTGGAGGTCGGTGAACGAATCATTCATCCCAGCGCCGAGTTGTTGTCGCACGTCTCCTTGCAATCCGGCGAAGGCCGATTCCGATGGTTGCACGCCCGGCGCGGCGCTCAGGCGGACCTGCTCGCGGCCGCCACAGCAGAGTTCGCCGACACCGGCTGGGTGTATACGCGTGACGAGGTGATCGACAGCGGGATGTTCGGCCCACAGGTGCCCCCGCCCGTCGCGGCGCGACTCGGCGATGTTGCCGTGTTGGCGCGCGACCACGTGAGCTATCACGATCCTGACGACACCGGCCCGTTCGCGCTGATGTGCCGCCATGGCTCGCTCACGTCGGCCGAGATGAATGTGCCGTTGCTCGCTGCGATGCCCCAGCCGTAGAGCTGGCCCGAGACACAGCCGTAGAGCCCGAGACACAGCTGTAGAGATGGCCGTAGAGATGGCGTCTCGGTCCGTAGCCTCAGAGGTCGGACCCTATCGAAGGAGAATGATGACCAACCACGAGCAACCCGAGCAACCGAACGCCGGTGTAGTGCCCGGTGTGGCACCCGGAGTGGAGCCCGGAGTGGAGCCCGGAGTGGAGCCCGGAGTGGCCCCCGGAGTGGAGCCCGGTGTGGAACATGGTGAACTGGTCGACATGCCCGCCGTGTCGTCTGGTGCGGACGACGAACAGCAGGGTGCGGTCACCGAGCCGGCCAAGGTCATGCGTATCGGATCGATGGTGAAGCAACTGCTCGATGAAGTCCGCCATGCGCCGCTCGACGACCGCAGCCGCGAACGCATGGCGGAGATCTACGAACGATCGGTCACGGAGTTGAGCGGAGCCTTGTCGCCGGATCTCCAGGAGGAGCTGCGTTCGCTGGCGTTGCCGTTCGACTCGACCGACCCACCGTCCGACGCCGAGTTGCGCGTGGCCCAGGCACAGTTGGTGGGCTGGTTGGAGGGTCTGTTCCACGGTATCCAGGCAACCTTGTTCGCCCAGCAGATCGCGGCTCGCCAACAGCTCGAGCAGATGCGCCAACTGCCCCCAGGGTCGCCAGGAGCTCCACCCGGGCAACCCGGCCAACTGCCGGAACGCCCCGGCACGTACCTGTAGGTCGCGGTGCTGACGCTGCCGCCGTGCTGACGCTGTCTCGGCAGCACGCCCGGCGCATCGCCATACGGGCCCAACTGCTCGACGCCTACCGACCCGAGTCGCTCCTCGCCACGGTCGACCACCTCACCGCGATCCAGATCGACCCCACCAACGCCATCGCTCCCAACGTCGACCTCGTCGCCTGGAGCAGATTGGGAAGCGACTACTCGCCGTCAGACGTGAAGTTCGCGCTCGAGCACGAGCGGTCGCTGGTGGAACACAACTCGTTCGTTCGCCCCATGGACGACATCGGCCTGATGCTCGCGACCGTCGACGATTGGCCGCGTCGACGGGACGCCGAGGTGTGGATGACGGCCAATGCTGCATTCCGGACCGACGTGTTGGCGGCCCTCGCTGCCGATGGCCCCCTCGTAGCGGGTGCCATCGCCGACACCGCCTCCGTGCCGTGGGCCTCTTCGGGATGGACCAACGATCGCAACGTCGTCCAGATGCTCGAGTTCCTCACGCGGTTTGGCGACGTCGCCGTCTCCGGACGGGAGGGACGGAACCGGCTGTGGGATCTCGCCGAGCGCGTCTATCCGGCCGATCTCGTCGTGCCGTCGCGGGACGCGGCACTCGCAGAACTCACCGGCCGACGCCTCACCGCCCTCGGCATCACCCGTCCACAGGCGGTTCGGACAGCATTGGAACCCACGCCGATCGAGTTTGCGAACGGAGGTTCGAACGCGGTGGAGGTGGAGGTCGACGGGGTGCCCGGCACGTGGATCATCGACCCCGAAGCACTCGCTGCCGACGCTGCCGACTTCCGAGGACGCGCCGCCTTGCTGTCGCCGTTCGACCGGCTGGTCTACGACCGGGAGCGTGCCCTCGACCTGTTCGAGTTCGAGTATGTGCTCGAGATGTACAAGCCGGCCGCCAACCGTCGATGGGGGTACTTCGCGCTGCCGATCCTGCACGGCGACCAGCTCGTCGGCAAACTCGATGCCAAGACGGACCGCAAGGCGGGACTGCTGCGGGTCCACACCATTCATGACGACGTGGGATTCACGGAGGAGATGACCGACGCGATCGAGACCGAGGTCGTCGCGCTCGCAGACTGGCTCGGCCTCGAACTCGACCGATGACTCCGCGGCGGCAGCTTGCGCGCGGCCGTTCGGGTCGGTACCGTCAGCGAACCACACGTTTGTAACTCTGCAAGCGTGTTCGAAGCCCCTTCGTGAGCCGTATCGACAGTGTCTGACTCGTTTACCCACCTCCACGTCCACACCGAGTTCTCCATGCTCGACGGGGCCGCGCGCCTCGACGAACTGGTCGCGAAAGCGGTGGCCGACGGCCAGCCGGCGATCGGCATGACCGACCACGGCAACATGTACGGCACGCTCGAGTTCTACAAGGAATGCAACAAGCAGGGCATCAAGCCGATCATCGGCACCGAGGCCTACATGGCCCACGATCACCGGTCCGAACGGCCCACCCGGCGGGGTCGCATCGACGACTCGGGTGGTGACACCGAGGGCGGCAAGAAGCTCTACTACCACCTCACCCTCTTGGCCGAGAGCGACATCGGCTACCGCAACCTCATCCAGCTGTCGAGCTTGGCGTTTCTCGAGGGCTATTACTACAAGCCGCGCATCGACTGGGAGCTGCTCGAGAAGTATCACGAGGGCCTCATTGCCACCACCGGCTGCCTCGGTGGGCACGTCTTGCAGTCGCTCCTCAACGGCGACACGAAAGGTGCCACCGAGAAGGCGGCTCGCCTGCAGGAGATCTTCGGTCGCGACAACCTGTTCGTCGAGCTGCAAGATCACGGCCTCAAAGCGCAGCACGACACCAATCCGCAACTCGTCGAGATCGCCAAGAAGATCCACGCGCCGCTGCTCGCCACGAACGACTCCCATTACACCCATCGCGAAGACCACGAGAGCCACGACGCGCTCTTGTGCGTGCAGACCGGTGCCCTCATCTCCGACACCAAACGGTTCGCCTTCGAGGGACAGGAGCACTACCTCAAGACCGCCAAAGAGATGCGCTATCTGTTTCGCGAGCTGCCCACGGCGTGTGACAACTCGCTGTGGATCGCAGAGCGAGCCGAGCTCGACATCAAGTTCGGCGACGCGTTGCTGCCGAACTTCCCGTTGCCAGAGGGTTTCGAGAACGACAGCCAGTACCTCGAGCACCTCACGTGGGAGGGTGCCAAGAAGCGGTGGGGCGACGACCTGCCGGCATCGGTGGTGGAGCGGGTGTCGTACGAGCTCCAAGTCATCAACAACATGGGGTTCGCGTCGTACTTCCTCATCACGTGGGACCTCATCCGCTACGCCCGCCGAGAAGGTATACGCGTCGGCCCAGGCCGCGGCTCGGCCGCCGGGTGTGCGGTGGCTTATACGCTATGGATCACCGATCTCGACCCAATCAAGTACGACCTGCTGTTCGAACGATTTCTGAACCCGAGCCGCGTCTCCATGCCCGACATCGACATGGACTTCGACTCTCGCTATCGCGACCAGATGATCCGCTACGCCTCCGACAAGTACGGGCGTGACCATGTTGCCCAGATCATCACGTTCGGAACGATCAAAGCGCGCAACGCGGTGCGCGACGCGGCCCGGGTGCTCGGGTACCCGTATGGCGTCGGCGATCGTGTCGCCAAGGCGATGCCCCCGCTGGTGATGGGTCGCGACACACCGCTCAAGTACTGCTTCGAAGAGAGCCTCAAGTACGCCGACGGCTACAAAGCGGCCACCGACCTGCGTGCCATGTACGACACCGATCCCGACGTGAAGAAGGTCGTCGACGTGGCCAAAGGCCTCGAAGGGCTGAAGCGCTCCGACGGCATCCACGCTGCTGCGGTGGTGATCACCAAGGAGCCGGTCACGCACTATCTGCCCATTCAACGCAAACCTGAATCCGGCCAGAATCCCGACGACGCGCCCATCGTCACCCAGTTCGAAATGCACGGGGTGGAAGACCTCGGCCTGCTCAAGATGGACTTCTTGGGGCTCCGTAACCTTGACGTCATCACCGACGCCCAGGCGATGATCCGCCGCCACGCCAATCCGGCGTTCGACGTCGACGCCATTCCGCTCGACGACTCGAAGACCTACGAACTGCTCTCGCGTGGCGACACGATCGGCGTGTTCCAGCTCGAATCGCCGCCGATGCGGCAGCTGCTCAAGGCCATGGCGCCGAACTGTTTCGACGACGTTGGTGCCCTCATCGCGCTGTATCGGCCGGGGCCGATGAGCGCGAACATGCACTACGACTATGCCGACCGCAAGAACGGTCGCAAAGCGGTCGAGTACTTCCACCCAGACGCAGAAGCAGTGCTCGACGACACCTTCGGTCTGATGATCTATCAAGAGAGCGTCATGCGCGTCGCTCAGAAGTTCGCCGGCTACTCCCTCGCCGAAGCAGACAACCTGCGCAAGGCCTGCCTGCCCGCAGGCACCCGTGTGCTGACTCGGTCGCGGGGGTACCAGCCGATCGAAAAGCTGATGCGGCTCGCCGATCGGCGAGTACAAACGATCGATGTCACGTCATGTAACTCGTTGCACGAGTTGGTCGACGACGTGTGGTCCGTCGGCACGCGTCCTGTGTTCCGCCTCACGACCGCGAGCGGGCATTCCATCGAGGCGACCGACAACCATCCATTCCTCATCGAGGACCAATGGATCGAACTCAACCAGATCCGACCTGGCGATCTGATTGGGGTTGCGTCCCACACGCGGACCCATGGTGGAGCGAAGGTCAGCGCAACCGAGGTCGAACTCGCGGCGTTGCTCATCTCCGAGGGGTACACCCCCGATCCTGAAGGACCGTACCGCGCCGGGCACTTCTGCAATACAGACCCGGAACTGCTCGACATCTTCCGGGACGCGTATCTGCGCTTCCTCGGGCGGGAACACATCGCGTCGCCGTCGGCAACTTCGACCCGGAACTCAGTTGTCACCTTGCGTCTGTCGCGTGCGGAACTGCGGCTGCTCGCTCCGATCATCGGCCGATATGGCACGGCCGCCGACAAGGTGATTCCCGAGCGTTTCGTCAACGCCCCGACGGGCGCGGTCGAGCGGTTCCTCGGGCTCTACTTCTGCGCCGACGGCTGGGCAGATCGCTCGGGGGCGCACTTCGGGTCGAAGAGTCTCGCAGTCGTGAAGGCACTGAAGCGCATGCTGCTGCGCGTCGGTATCACATCCAATCTCCACAGCCGCGAACATGGCGTCCACGGTCGCCACTACACCCTGTCGGTCGCCGACAAGGGCATGGCCAAGCGTTTCGCGACGATGGTCGAGTCACACCTGAGCGCGGCCAAGGCAGAGAAGGTCTCACGTTGGCTGTACGAGTGGGATCAGCACCTCGGTGGGAGCGCCACCACCTGTGGTATCCCCACATCGTTCGCGCTCGCAGAACTGGCTCGCCGTCAAACGATCACTGGCCGGTCGAAGAGAGACCTTGGCGTCGATAGCGGAGCATGGAAGTCCACGCGACTCATGCACCGAGACACGCTGAACGGATGGCTCTACTCCGAACGCTTGGAAGACTTGCGTACCGGTGATCTGCTGTGGGACACCGTGGCATCCATCGAGTACGTCGGCGAGCGTGAGTGCTTCGACTTCCAGATGGCGAACGGTGAGCGGCCCTACGCCGTCGTCGAGGACTTTCTCGTCCACAACTGCGGCAAGAAGATTCGCGAAATGATGGCGAAGGAGCGCAACGCCTTCGAGGTGGGGGTCTCCAACACGGGGTACGGGAACACGCTGGGCAAAGAGCTGTTCGACATCATCGAGAAGTTCGCCGACTACGCGTTCAACAAAAGTCATAGCTATGGCTACGGGCTCGTCACCTACCAGACGGCGTACCTCAAAGCCCACTACCCGGTGGAGTATTTCGCCTGTCTCCTCACGTCGGTCAAGTCGAACCTCGACAAGGCCGCGGTGTACCTGTCCGACTGTCGCACAGCCGGCATCAAGGTCCTCACTCCCGACATTAATCGGTCGGTCATCGACTTCGACGCGCTGTCGCCGTCCCAGGTTCCTGCCGACGTCACGCTGCCCATCGGAAGTCCCGGAGCGATCACGTTCGGCCTGTCCGCAGTGCGCAACGTCGGCGAGGGCCTCGTCGAACAGTTGCTTGTCGAGCGCGACGCGAACGGCTCGTACGAATCGTTCTATGACTTCGCCGAGCGCGCTCCAGAAGCGGTGCTCAACAAACGAACCGTGGAATCGCTCATCAAGGGGGGAGCGTTCGATCGGCTCGGTCACACCAGACGTGGACTGCTCGCCTCGTTCGAACAGATACTCGACAGCACCATCGAACGTCGTCGCGAACGAGATCGTGGCGTGATGAGCCTGTTCGGCGACTGGGCCGGAGATGGTGCCGGAAATGGTGCCGGGGGAGCAGCCGACGCGGCCGACGAGGGATTCAGCGAACGCATCGCCATTCCCACGTTCGAGTTCGACAAGTCCGAGCGACTCAAGCACGAAAAGGACATGCTCGGCCTGTATGTCAGCGACCACCCGCTGTTCGGCGCGGAAGCAGCGCTCAAGCGGAAGACCGAGCACTCGCTGGTCGACCTGCCCACCATGGACGACCGTGCAGCGGTTGTCGTGGGTGGCGTCATCACCAACCTCGCTCGCAAGTTCACCAAGAAAGGCGAGCAGATGGCGGTGTTCGTCTTGGAAGATCTCGAGGCGTCGATCGAAGCGACGGTGTTCCCGCGCACCTTGCGCGAACAGGGCCACAAGCTCGAAGACGACGTCATCGTGGCGGTGCGTGGCCTCCTCGACAAACGAGACGAGTCTCGCTTCGGTCTGATCGTCAACGACATCCAAGTCCTGTCCGGGTTGAACGACGGTCCGGCCGCGCCGCTTCGCCTGATGCTCCCGAGTTACCATCTCGACGAGTTGAAGATCCAGCGCCTGAAGCGAATTCTGCGCGATCACCCAGGGGATTCGGTGGTTCAAGTCGATATCGGCGGCGGCAAGATCCTGCGCCTCGCCGACGAATTCCGCGTCGATCTCGACCGGGCGGTCGGCGAGTTACGCATGGCATTTGGCCACGACGCGGTCCTGCTCTAGCGATCGTGAACGCAGAGTTCGTTCGCTCGTGTGCTGCGACGACGTTTGAAGATGGCAGAATGGAAGCTCGCCAACTCCGAGGAGAAGGGGCTATGCCGCTCGTAGTACACACCAACGACGCCGTTTCACTGACCGATGCCGATCTCGACGAGATGGCGTCGATCGAAGGCGCGTTCGATATCGGCACCATTTCGAAGGCCAAAGAAGATTGGGTGTTGACGACCACGGCACGCATCGACGACAAGCTCCACGGGTTCACGTTCTCGACCCTCGAGCGAATCGGTGGTACGCCGTGCGTGCTGCTGGGCATGATGAGCATCCGACGTTCGTCCAAGCGCGATCAGGTGCTGCGTGGACTGATGGGTGAGGCATACCATCGTGCATTGATGGCGTTCCCCGACGAAGACGTCGTCGTCGGCTCGCGCTTCGTCACACCCGGCGCGTTGGTGGCGTTCGACAAGCTCGACGAGGTCACACCGTCACCCGGCAACCACGCAGTGGGCGAAGAACGCGCGTGGGGCCGACGTCTCGCGAAGCGGTTCGGCGTCGATCGCAAGTACGAGGCAACGTCGTTCGTTGCCCATGAGGGACAAACCGGCTTCTTGGACTTCGAATCCAACAGTCCCGAAAAGGTCGATGCCGATCTTGCTGAGATGTTCAGCACCCTCAACGCGCCGAGTGGCGACGTGATGGTCGTCTACGGCTGGACCATGGCCGAGGATCTCGTCAAGCTCGGGCAGCGTTCATAGCCGAGTTCGCCATCACCGAATTCGCACGCGTCGTTCGGCGGAGGCGAATGACCCGCTCGTTCGCCGACCGGCCGTTGCCGCCGGGCACGCTCGAGCACCTCGTTGATCTAGCGAGTCGGGCTCCGAGTGCTGGAAAGACCCAAGGCTGGCATCTGGTTGTGCTGGAAGGCGACGACACTCGCCGCTTCTGGGACATCACACTGCCGGTCGACCGCCGTGACGGGTTTCGTTGGGCGGGTTTGTTGGCAGCTCCTGTGATTCTGCTGCCGTTCGCCGACCCCGCTGCGTACGTCGCGCGTTACAGCGAGCCCGACAAGGCAGCGACTGGGCTGGGCGCGAGCGCCGACGCGTGGCCGGCGCCGTATTGGACCATCGACGCGTCGATGGCGTTGATGACGTTGTTGTTGGCTGCCGAAGAGGTGGGGTTGGGTGCGCTGCTGTTCGGTGTGTTCCGCGGCGAGGACGAGCTCCGTTCGGCACTGGGAGTGCCCGAGCGACTGCAACTGCTCGGAGCCGTGGCGCTGGGTTGGCCAGGCGATGCCACGGTGGGCTCGGGCCGAAGTGCTGGTCGAGTGCGTCGCACCCCCGATCTGATCGTGCATCGGTCGCAGTGGTAATCTTGCGCTGAGTTCTCAACGCGTTCGATGGGGTCATTCGATGGGGTTTGAATGAGGGCTCGTGCGGGTAGACGTAAACAGTGATGGCACAGAGACGTTCATCGCCTGTTAATGTTGGATCATTCGTTCCAGCCGCGCTTGTTCTTGCGCGGCTGGTATCGACACTGCCCGAAGCGTGCACACGTATGCTTCGGGCATCACCACAACCGCACACATAGGTGTGTGTGGCAACTAGGAAAGAGGTACTGAGTTGATTCGAAGTTCTCGTATTAGAACTGCGGCGACACTCGTCACCGCCGCGCTGGTCTTTGCAGCGTGCGCCAGCGACGACACTGAAGGCGACGACGCCGTCACCGAGGAGACCGATGGCGATACCGCCACCACGGTCGCCGACGGCGACGATCCCGCCACCACCACGGCCGAAGGCGACGACACGGCCACCACAGACGGCACCGACACGACCGAAGGCGACGACACCGCCACCACCATGGCCGAAGGCGACGGCACTCCGGCGGCGTTCGGCGGCGGCGCCTTGCTGCCAACCGACGTCGAGCCTGGCGAAGTGGGCGGCAGCGCGTGCGGAGCTCCGTACGGAGAATTCGAAGAGCGCGAAGCCGCCGGCGAAGTGCGCGTGGCATGGAACGATCCGTTGTTGTCCTTCAACAACAACACCACGCACTCCAACGCCACGGCCAACGCCAACATCGTGTACATGACTCAGACGGCTTTCACCTACTACGACGCTGACCTCAACCTCATCAACAACACCGAGTTCGGCACCTGCACGCTCGACTCGATCGATCCGCTGACCATCACGTACACCATCAACGAGGGTGTCACGTGGAGCGACGGCGTACAGATCGACGCGGCCGACATGTTGCTCACGTGGGCAACCGCCAGTGGTCACTTCAACGAAGAAGACATCTGCTTCCTCGGCGACGGCACCGCCATCCAGTGCAACGACGAGACCCAAGCCTGGCTCGTCGTCACTCCCGAAGGCGAGACCCGCGAGGAGACGGCGGAGGATTACGACGCCGAAACCGGTGACCTGCTCGAAGGCTATTCGTACGTGCCCGCCGAAGGCGTGGCGTTCGACGCGTTCACCGAGGGTATGAACCTCATCTCGCCCGAGGGTGTCACGGTGTCGGAAGACGGTCTGTCGATCACGGTCGAGTACGACTCGTTCTACGTCGACTACCCGTACAACACGCTCACCAACACCGTCCCGGCACACGTGGTGGCGGCGAACGCGCTCGGTACCACCGACCCGGCGGCTGGCAAGCAGGCCATCATCGATGCGTTCCTGAACAACGACACTGCGGCCACCGGCCCCATCGCGTCGTTCTGGAACACCGGCTTCGATGCCAACTCACTGCCAGACGACCCGAGCCTGTACCTGTCGAGTGGCCCGTACATGGTCACGGCATACGAAGAGGTCAGCCAGATGACACTCGAAGTCAACCCCGACTACGAGTGGGGCCCCGAGCCGCACATCGCAACGCTGATCTACCAGGTCATCGGTGACCCGGCTGCAGCCGTCCAGGCCCTCGCCAACGAGGAAATCGACGCATTCCAGCCCCAGGCGACCGCCGACCTGTTGACCGAGCTCGAGGGTTACGCCGATCGTGGAATCGTCCCGGTTCCGGGCATTGGTGCGACGTACGAACACGTCGACTTGGTGCACACCGGTACGGTCAGCCCGTTCAGCGCCGAGCGATACGACGGCGATGCTGAAACTGCGCTGTTGGTCCGTCAGGCGTTGTTGAAGACGGTTCCTCGTCAAGACATCATCGACCGCCTCATTGCGCCGATCGATGCCGCGGCCCAGGTTCGCAACTCGTTCATCGTCGACCCCGGCACGCCGTGGTATGAGGACATGGTTGCTCAGAACGGTTCGGCCGATTACGCCGAACAAGACATCGAAGGCGCGATCGCACTGCTCGAACAAGCAGGCGTCGAGACGCCGATCGATGTCCGAGTGCTGTTTGCCGACAACAACCCGCGCCGCGCCAGCGAGTTCGAGTTGATCCAGGCCGCAGCGGCCGAGGCAGGGTTCAACCTCATCGACGGGCGCAGCCCGACGTGGGGGTCGGAACTGGGCAACATCCAGGACTACGACATGAACTTCTTCGGGTGGCAGTCGACCTCGACGGCCATTGGTGGCTCGAATGCGAACTACATCTCCGACGGAGCGAACAACTTCTACGGGTATTCCAACGCCGATGTGGACGCGCTGTTCGCAGAGCTGAACGGAACCGCCGATCCCGAGGTGCAGAAGGAACTGGTATTCGAAGCCGAGGCCAATCTCTGGGCCGACGCTTTCGGTATCACGCTCTTCCAGCACCCTGGCCTGGCGGCGTACAACAGCAACTATGTCGAGGGCATCGATCCGATCGCCCTGTCACCGACCCTCTTCTGGAACGTCTGGGACTGGACCATCCCCGGCTGATCAGTCGTTGGACTGAACAGATGACGTAGCGCACGCGGCGGGTGCCGGAGATCTCTCCGGCACCCGCCGCTGGCATCATCTCAACTCACAACTACTTTCTCTCCCTGAGACATCAATGCTCATCTTCCTCACGCGACGTCTGATCGCATCCATCCTGCTCTTGCTCGTGGCGTCGTTCGTCGTCTACATGCTCATGGCGTATGCAGGCAATCCGCTCGGGTTCCTGAACGAGATCTCCGACCCGCAACAGCGTGCCGCAGTGGAGCGTTACGTGCGCAGTTCACTCGATCTCGACACACCCCCGGTGCTTCGATACTTCAAGTGGCTCGGCGGGCTGTTCACCGGTGAAGGCTTCGGAATATCGGCCCGAACGCAACTTTCAGTGAACGACGAGCTGGCGAGCCGCCTGCCGCTGACGCTGAAGCTCGTGGGCGCAGCACTGGTGCTGTCGATCGTGTTTGGCGTCACCACCGGCATCGTCACCGCCCTCCGGCAATACTCCGGTTTCGATTACATCGTCACCTTCACGACATTTCTCTTCTTCTCTCTTCCGGTCTTCTGGGTGGCAGTCATCCTCAAGGACTGGGGCGGTATCGGCTTCAACGATTGGTGGCGTGACGGAGCCAAGATGCCTATGTGGTTGATCGTCGTAGCCGGCGTGTTGGCGCTGATCCTCGGCTACTCGATCGCCGGCGGGCGATGGCACCGCCGGGCCTTGATTGCGCTCGCCTCCGGTGTCGGCGGCGCAGCGTTCGTCTATTACCTGTCCGAGGCCGGTTGGTTCGTCAACCCCGGTATCGGCCTCGAAGTGTTGATTCCTCTGGCAGCGGGCATCGCAGTGGCCGCCACCGCAGTGTTTGCCGGTATCCACAATCGTCGGGCCTTGGGGGCCGCACTGTCCACCGCAGCGGTCGGCGTGGTGCTTTATTTGCCGCTCCAGCCGTACTTCGATCGCTCGGGCTTCGCGTGGCGTCACGCGTTCGTGCTGGTCATCATCGCCCTGGCGGTCGGTGTCGCCATCGGCTATTTGTGGGGCGGATACGACAAAGGACTGTCGGCCAAGGTGTCAGCTCTGGTGGCGTTCCTCGTGGGTTTCGTCATCTTCGTCGATCGCCTGATGCAGTCGTGGAACGAATACGCGACCGATTCCATCGTGCGCAACCGACCGATCAAGACGGTCGGGCACCAGGAGCCACGGCTCGGAGACTTCGGGTTCTGGATCGTCAACAACGACGCGTTTGCACACATGATCCTCCCGACCGTGACCCTGATGCTCATTTCGCTCGCCGGGTACACGCGCTACACGCGCGCCAGCATGCTCGAGGTGCTCAACCTCGACTACATCCGCACTGCTCGAGCCAAGGGGCTCACCGAGCGCACCGTCGTGGTGCGCCACGGTCTTCGTAACGCTCTCATCCCGCTCGCCACGATCGTTGCCTTCGACATCGGTGGCATGCTCGGCGGAGCGGTGATCACCGAGACCGTGTTCGAATGGCCGGGCATGGGACGCCTGTTCATCGAGGGACTGCAGAACCTCGACCCGAATCCGGTGATGGCCGCCACCATGGTCGTCGGTGTGACTGCCGTCGTCGCCAACATCCTGGCCGACATCTTGTATTCAATCCTCGACCCCCGAATCCGGATCAACTCATGAGCCTCGACCCAGACGAACGCCGCGACGACATCGAGGCAGAACTCAGCCACGAGCAGCGCGAAGTGGCCGGGCTCAGCCAAGGCCAGATCGCCCGTCAGCGGTTCCTTCGCCACAAGCTGGCCATGACCGGGCTCGTGGTGTTGTTGTTCATCGTCGTGCTCGCCATCACCAGCGTCGGTGCGGGCCCGATCGGCGGCTGGTACGAATGGCAGCACACCGACCTGGTACCGGTGCAAGACGACCAGGGACCGACGATGTCCTTCATTCCGAGCTTCCTTGGCGGTGACGGCATCGCTTGGGGTGATCATCCCTTCGGTGTCGACAACGACCGCGGTAAAGACCTCTTCGCGTTGACCATGCGGGGCGTTCAGGTCAGCCTGGTCGTCATCTTGGTGCTGGCAGTGTTGTCGGTGTCGATCGGTGTGACTGTCGGCGCGCTGGCCGGCTACTTCGGAGGGTGGCTCGACGCAATCCTGATGCGGATCACCGACGTGATCTTGGTGCTGCCGCTGCTCGTCCTCGTCTCGGTCGCGGCATTCTCGTTCGGCTGGTCCGGCCTGTGGAGCGTGGCGTTTGCGCTCGGACTGTTCTCATGGGTTGGTCTCGCGCGCCTCGTGCGCGCGGAGTTCCTCGCGTTGCGCGAACGAGAGTTCGTCGATGCAGCGCGGGTAGCGGGTGCCTCACCGGGTCGCATCATCGTCAAGCACATCCTGCCCAACACACTCGGCACGATCGTCGTGTCGACCACTTTGTTGATGGGCGGCGGCATCCTCACCGAGGCTGCGCTCAGCTTCGTCGGGTTCGGCATCCAGGCACCCAACGTGTCGCTCGGCGCAGTGGTCAGCGACTACGCCCGATCGTTCCACGCGCGCCCTCACCTGTTCGTCCTGCCCGGACTCTTCATCGTTTTCATCGTGTTGTGTTTGCAGTTCATCGGTGATGGGCTGCGTGACGCGTTCGACCCGCGGCAGAAGCGAATCCCGCGGTTCAAGGATCTCGACACCAAAGCCCGCGACGTTGCCGAGGCTCAGATGGCGGGCAACGTTGCCAGCCATCTGGCCCGGCCCACTCACGGGAACGAGATCTGATCATGGTTCAGCAGAACAATGGCGCAGTCCTCACCGTCGAACATCTCGACATCGACTTCTGGGTCGACGGCACGTGGTATCCCGCTGTCATCGACGCATCGTTCGAACTCGGTAGTGGCGAGGTGCTCGCCATCGTCGGAGAATCCGGATCCGGCAAGTCCACCACGGCGATGGCTGCGATGGGTCTGCTGCCGCGCAACGCAAGCGTCCGTGGTTCCATCGTCGTCGACGGCACCGAGGTCATCGGGCTCGACGAGCGGTCGCTGCGTTCGTTGCGCGGCCGATTGGCATCGGTGATCTTCCAAGAGCCGATGACGGCGCTCAATCCCGTGTACACAATCGGGTTCCAGATCGCAGAAATGAT
>DATKCX010000400.1:0-7417 GCA_035512975.1 Ilumatobacter sp. | reverse complement strand
CATGATGACACCCGAGGTCATCATCCTCAGCCCCACCGCCACCGTGGCCGAGGCGCTGGCACACATTCGTGACCCCGACTGGACGCCCAGCATCGCTGGTCAAGTGTTCGTCACCCAAGCCCCGTACAAGCCGCCAACCGGTGCGTTCCTGGGCCCGGTGTTCATGCAGCGACTGCTGCGAGAGCCGCCGAACATGGAGCTGCGTCATTGCATCAGCAACGACGTGCCCACGGTACGACCCGACGCCCCCGACCGGGCCGTGTTCGAAGAGTTCGCGTCGTACGACATGCTCGCCATCGCGGTCGTCGACCACGACGGCCGGCTGCTCGGCGCGATCAGCGTCGATGACGTGGTCGACCGCATGCTCGGCTCGGGTTGGCGTTTGCGCCACCGCCGTCAAGACCGCACCGACGCCGTCGCCGACGCGTTTCGCGGCGCGGTGAACACACCCGACGGGCGGCCGTCATGAGGGTGGGATAGTCATGAAGCGCCGCACCGATCTGGCCCAGCCGCGCCAGACCGCCCGCTTCGACATGTCGTACCGGCCGTACGGCTCCGACACCTTCGGGAGCTTCGCCGAGGGCATCGCCAACTTCTTGGGCACCGCCCGATACCTCGTGTATCAAACGGTGTTCTGTTCCATGTGGATCATCCACAACTCGTTCGCTCCGCGAGACCTCCAATGGGACCCATGGGATCGCGGTCTCGTGCTGCTCACGTTGATCCTGTCGTTGCAGGCGTCGTATGCGGCACCGCTGATCCTCCTGGCTCAGAGTCGTCAGGAGCGGCGCGACCGGGTGCAGTCCGAAAACGACCGAACCGTCGCCGAACGCACCCAGAACGACACCGAGTTCCTGGCCCGCGAGATCGCCGGTGTGCGCTTGGCCCTCGCCGACGTGGTCACGAACGAGGAGTTGAGTGGTCAGCTCGACGACCTGGCGAAATCGCTGAAGAAATTGAACAAGAAGGTCGACGCCCTAGTCGGCACCCGCCCCGAACCCTGACCCCGACCCCAGTGTCGCGATTTTGCCCGGGATGACGAGCAGAATCGCGACACCCGAGAGTCCTACCGGACAGGTTCGGCAGAGCCTCGCCCATCCGCTAGTCCTCTACGTGGGTTGGGGGACGCCGGTGAACTCTTGGAGGCGCACGCCGAACGAAGCCACTCGGTGCAGCAGTTCAGTGTTCGGCAGTGACTCGTCGCCGGCAGCGACGACGCCTGTTGGAAGACCTTCGTCGACGAGCAGTGTCGCGAACGCTGCCGCTGTTGCCGCGGACGCGGTTCCCACCAGCTCGGCGATGCCAGCGATCACACACACCCGCGAACCATCTGCTGCGCCGCCGCGCAACTCCACCCGCAGGGCACCTACGCCACCCTCCTGATGCGGCGAGGCGAGCATGGGGAGCCCCGCGGTGAGTCGGTCCCGGCGGCGCGCCGAACGGCGAGCAGAGATCCGGCTCACGTTGGGAAAGCTGCGATGGAGCAACAGCGGGCTGGCCGTTCGTGCCCGATAGCAGTCGAGCGCGCCGATGGGTTCAGGGAACCAGCACAGCTCGCGACCGCTGCCGCAGAACGAGTCGACCCATTCGTTGTCGTGCCAGCCCGGAGCCCACCCCCGCAACGACTGGTGGTGATCGCGCGCGCAGGCCGGCCCAGCGGTGCCGTGGCTGGCGACGTGGATCTCGTCGACCACGTGCAACTGGCACGCCAGATGGCGCGCGATCAGACCCGACAACCCAGGGGCGAGCGCCGCACCGGCGACGACCGTGACACCGCGCTCGATCGCGGTCGTATCGAACGCAAGCAGCTCGGCGACGTCGTCGAGCGTGTCGCCCACGGTCACCGCATGCGCGCCACGTTCGAGCACACGCGGAAGGAACGGGGCGTGCGCAGCTCCGTGAGCCAACACGACCACATCGCCTGGCGATACGGCGGTGATGTCAGCCCAACGCGGCTGATGACTGATGACGGGCCGGTCCCCGAGAAAACGTCGGAGTCGTTGTCCGACCACCCCGTTGCCCACGAGGTGAATGGTGCCGTGGCGCGCTGTCACTGCTGACCGGGAGGTCGTCGATCGTCGGGGCGCGGTGGCAGGTCCAAGGGTCGCCAACCACCGTGCTGAGGAGGCACGCCGCCGCTACCGCCGAGGCGAATGCCAGCGGCGGCGATCCCTGCCATCAGGAGCGCAGCGATGACGCGGCGGAGCAGCTTCATGGGCTGGTGGAGTTCGCGGCGTCATGAAGCCGGTCGGCCGCCCACGGCAGCATCTGGCGCACCAAGTCGTCGAACGCGGCGATGCCCAGTTCGAGGTCGGCTTCGGCGGTGTCTTCGATGTGCGTGTGGGAGAGACCGTGAATCGACGGCACGAACATCATCACGGTGGGCACGCCCGAGCGCGACATCTCAGCCGAGTCGTGCATGGGGCCCGACGGCATGACTTCACGCACGCCGCTGCGGGCCTCGACGATGTCGGATGCAAAGCGCACGAGGTCGGGCTCGAACTCAATCGGGTCGATCGACCACAACACGTCGATCTCACACTCGACGTCTTCCTCGGCGGCGATGCCGCGGACGATCTCGGTGAGCCCGGCGTCGAGTTGATCGAGCACGCCACGATCGAGATGGCGCATGTCGACGCTGAACTCGGTGCGACCGTTCACGGCGGTGCTGACGCTGGGATGCACTCGGAACACGCCAACGGTCGTGAACGCATTCAATTCCAGACCCATGTCGCGGATGGCGACGGTCATGCGCGCCGCCGCAACCGTGGGGTCACGTCGCAACGGAATCGGTGTTGCACCAGCGTGACATGCCTGACCCTGCAGACGAACCAGGCGACGCTCCACGCCCAAGATGCCGTGCAGTGCGGCGAGTTGGCTGCCCTTCTGGATGAGGATCGGCCCTTGCTCGATGTGCAGTTCCGCCGACGCAACGATCGACGCGTGCACGTCGCCTGCGGTGAGCACTGTTTCGAGTTCCACTCCGTGTTCGCCGACCACGTCACCAAGGCGGCGACCATCGTTGTCGACGAGGTCACGTACCGCGTCGATGTCGAGCGTTCCCGACACCGCACCTGAACCGAACAGTGACCTGCCGAACCTGGCACCCTCTTCGTCGGCCCAGTCGACCACGCTGACCGACACCGGCAACTCGACACCGTCGCGGTGCAGGGCACGCAACACTTCCGCACCGGTGAGCACACCCAGGCAACCATCGAGCCAGCCGCCGTTGGGAACCGAGTCGAGGTGGCTGCCCAGCACGACGCGTTCCTGGCGCGCTCCCGGCAGGGTGACCCACAGGTTGCCCGCCGGGTCGGTGTGGTGTTCCACGGGCACGTCATCAAACGTGGAACGGAACCATTCGCGCGCTTGCGCCCACGGTTCGGTCCAGGCCAAGCGGGCGCTCCCCAACGGCGGCCCGTCAGACGGTCGACCCAGAACGCTCTGCGGGATGCCATCGACTTCACGTGACGACATCGCCCGCAGTTCCAGCAGGTCGGCAATCACACGTTTCGGATCAGCTGGCATCCCGAAGTTCTAGCCGATCCCACCCACCGAAGGGATAGTGCCAGGCACTATCCCTTCGCGGGGCCATCTCTAGCAGTTGACGGCAGCGCCCACCGCCTGACACACCTCATGCCATCGAAGTGCGCTGAGCCGGCCAATGAACTCATCGAGTTGGTGACGGTTGACCAGTTCAGGAGTGTCGAGATTCAGGACACACGGCTTCGGCACACCATCATCGATGTCGAGGTGCACTTCCGACGGGAGGTTGCGAACGCGGGTCGTTGCCAGCGCGACGAGGAGTCTCGGGAGCCGTTCGACTGCCTCGGGCCGTGTGAGCACGAGTACCGGCCGACGGCCCGCATCGCCGAGGTCGCACCACCACAGCTCACTCCATCCGGGCCGGGTCACGCCCAGGGGTCGCGATCGTCGGTGGTGCGGCTGGCAGCGGCGGCGGCGTGCCATGCGTCGAGGTCGCCCCACTCGTCGGTGCCGAGCGATTGGTCGGGGTAGGCCTGGGCGTATCGATCTGCCACCGACTGATCAGACGGCGGATGCAACAGCGCCGCCACCGCCTGTCGAACGAGGTGCGAGCGAGACACCCCCGATGCCGATGCCTGTCGGTCGAGTTGTTCGATCTGGTCAACGTCGAGCTGCAACATGACGGACTTCAGAGTCATATGCCCATCATAGGACTATGACAGCTCGCCGCCCAGTACAGCGTGACGGATGGGGTCTGACCCCATCCGTCACGATCAGTCGAGGCGGGTGGCGTCGGCGAGCAGGTCGGCGAGGTCGTGCACGGCACGGTCGTCGGACCGGTCCGCCAGGTCGTCCGCGGCGTCTGCCAGGTCGTCGAGATCGAAGTCGGTGACGAATTCGCTGCCACGCATGATCTCGGCGAAGCCGGCCATCACGGTTGCCAGTTGCAACGAATCGCTCGTGTCGCGCCAGGAAGCGGCGACGTCACGCAGGTCGATGTCTTCGTCGATCTCGGTCACCAGCGGTTCGTTCGCTTCGCTCGCCGGGTCTTCCCAACGCAGGAACACCTCACCGATCCGTCCGCGGTCGTCCACTGACACACCGGGCCGCAGTTCGACCTCGTAGATCGCAGTCACTTGATGCCCCGCACCGATCTCGCCGGCATCGACATCGTCGTTGCGGAAGTCGCTGTCATGCACCGCCCGGTTCTCGTAGCCGATCAACCGGTACGACGCAACGATCTCCGGGTCGAACTCGACCTGGATCTTGGCGTTCTTGGCCACGGTGATCAAGGTCGAGGTCAGCTCGTCCTCGAACAGCCGCTCCGCTTCGTCCTCGGTGTCGATGTAGGCGTAGAAGCCATCGCCCTTGTTGGCGAGTTGCTCCATGGTCTCATCGCCGTAGTCGCCCATGCCGTATCCGACGGTGACCAAGTTGATGCCTCGGTCAGCGTCACTGGCGACCATCTCGGCGAGATCGCCGACCGCCGTCACGCCGGCATTCGCCAATCCATCCGAAGCAACGATCACGCGATTGATGCCGTCTTGCCGAAAGGCCTCACGGGCGAGTCCGTAGCCTTCGCGCAGACCCGACTCCAGATTGGTCGAGCCACCGGGTGACAGGTCATCGATGGCATCGAGGATCTCGTTGCGCTCGGAGATCGGCGTCGGATAGAGCACCACACCGGATGAATCCGAGTACGTCACGATTGCGACCGTGTCGTCATCGTCGAGGGCGTCGACCAAGATCTCCAAGCTCTCTTCCACCAGGCCAAGACGATCCGGTTCGTCCATCGAGCCTGATGTGTCGATCACGAACGTCAGCGCCACCGGTGGGCGTTCACCGTCAGCGACCTCTTCGCTCGACACGCCCACCCGCACCAGCATGTTGTCATCGTCGAACGGCGATGGAGCCCCGTCGATGGTGACGTCGAGGCCCTTCCTCGGCGACTCGTAGTCGTAGCGGATGGCGTTGATGTATTCCTCGGGCCGCACCGAGGCGGCCGGTGGCAGCGATCCCTCGTCGATCGAGCGACGGGCGATCGAGAACGATCCGGTGTCGACGTCGAGCGCGAACGTAGACAGTGGGTCTTCGTTGGTGTCGACGAACACGCGCTGGCCGTAGTCGACGAAGTTGTCCTCGTTGAACGCTGGGTCATTTGGGCTGGGCGGTGCCGGTTCGTCGACGAAGATTCCTTCCGAATCGGCACCGTCGGGTGCCTCGCTTGCCGCTGTTCGATCCGCGGACTCGTTCGCCGTTGTCTGGTTCGCCGTCGACTGGTTCGCCGGTGTCTGGTTCGCCGGTGTGCCGCTCACCAAAACGTCGTTGCTGGACTCGTCGTTCGCGGACGCTGCAACGGTTGCCGCGGACGCGTCGTCGAGCACCGGCGACGTGTTGGGGTACGAGTCCGGGTCCGAGTCGAACTCGGCGTCTGACTGCCGTTGTGTCTCGCCGAACACATCGTTCGCCTCGTTCGATTCAGTCGACGAGTCGTCGTCTCCACCGCAAGCTCCGAGCACCATGGCCGCAATCAACAGACCGGCCAACGCCGCTCGGCGGCGGCCCCTCATCCGCTGAGATGTGCGATTCCCCATGGACGGAGCGAGTCGTGCTTGGCCGTTGTGCATGCATCTTGGACGTTGGCCTGCTCCGCCCGGTTCCCGCGAGACCGAGTGAGATCCCTACGGGCGGTCAGGTCAGGTCGTCGGCGAACCCTCATCAATCGGGTCGTTTGCGGTAAGGCATGGCCCGTGCCGCTGTGACACCTACGCTCGGGGCCATGGCAGCAACCGGAGCCCGTGCGGCGAAGTACGCACGACGGCGTAAGAAGCGGATGGCCAAGGTCGAACACGACCTCAGTGGCGACCAGTGGGTGGCGCTCCAGGCAGCCTGGGGTGGGTGCGCATACTGCGGCGCGATCGACGGACCGTTGCAACGCGACTGCGTGCTCGCAATCTCTCGGGGCGGGCGCTACACGCTCGACAACATCGTTCCGGCGTGCCGATCGTGCAACGCCAGCAAGTGCAACGACGAAGTGACCGGGTGGCTGCGACGCAAGAAGCTCGACGAGCGAGCGTTCCTCGAGCGCTACTACGAACTGTCGGCCGCGCTCGCACAACAGTTTGTGACGACTTCCCAAGTCGATGAACTCGGCCCGACCGCCGAGGCTTTCTGACACCCGGCCCAAGGCGATTCAGCGTCGTGCCCCACGGTGCGACGTAGCGATTTTGCAGGCCGCTCCCGAGAATTCATGTCGCCTCCGTCCGCCGTTCACGAGATCGTGACCCGGACCCACGCACCATGGTGGTTCCGTCATCGGTAACACAGGAGGACCCAATGAACCGTGCCATCGTCGGCGGTCTCACCGCACTCGCGATCACGACCGCCACCCTCGTCACCGGGTTCCAGGGTGCCAACGCCTCCCGTGACGACGTGGGAAGCGCCGCCGCCGCCGTGCGGTTCGCGACGTTCAACGCGTCGCTCAACCGGTTCAACGAGGGCGCTCTCGCCGCCGAGCTGGCCGCTCCCGGCAGTCCGCAACCGGCCGCCGTCGCCGAGATCATTCAGAACGCCCGTCCCGAGGTCCTGCTGATCAACGAGTTCGACTACGACCCGGCAGCTCTCGACCTGTTCCGGGAGAACTACCTCGAGGTCCCGCAGAATGGGGCCGACCCGATCGTCTACGAGCACGCGTACATCGCCCCGTCGAACACGGGCGTGCCCTCTGGCTACGACCTGAACAACTCCGGTGGGGTGGGAGGCCCCGATGACGCGTTCGGCTTCGGGTTCTTCCCCGGCCAGTTCGGCATGGCGGTCCTGTCGATGCATCCGATCGACGCCGCCGCCGTGCGCACCTTCCAGCACTTTCTCTGGGCCGACATGCCAGGCGCGCTGCTTCCCGATGACCCGAACACCGCTGAGCCGGCCGACT
>DATKCX010000399.1:0-4473 GCA_035512975.1 Ilumatobacter sp. | reverse complement strand
GCACAGCCTGCACCCGTAGACCGGCAGCACCTCAACAGCGGTTCGCTGGTTCTGGACGAGCGAGGCCCACTCAACTGTGGCGCAGCAAGTTGACACGTCGTGCCCGCCACCTACCGCCGGCTGCTGGCGAGCCATGATCTCACTCCGTCACGTCGTTCCGTATGGGCTAGACCGACGTCATGTTGTTCATGGTTGTCGAGCACTTCAGAGCGGGACCGGGCCCTGTCTACGGCCGGGCCGCACTCCACGGAAGGATGCTGCCCGACGGCCTTGAGTTCATTGATAGTTGGATCGTCGACGACGAACGAATGGATCGTTGCTTTCAGCTTGTGCACACCGACGATCCTGCGCTGTTCGATGTTTGGATCGAGCGGTGGCGGGACCTCGTCGACTTCGAAATCATCCCCGTGATCCAGTCCGAAGCAGCCGCGAGGAAGACGAACGTCACGTGGACTTCGACCGAGCCTGACGAGTGACCCTGAACGCCGGCTCGACGACGCACGACCCGCCGGCTCGGGGCCACCGGCCACCTTGGTCAGCCCTGACCCAGAGCGCGGACTCAGAACTCGATCACGTACCCGTCGAGATCAGTGACGTACGCATACTCAGCGCCCGACGCGTGCCTACCGCGACCAAGCAGCCGACCGCCCGCCGATAACACCACCTCGACGACGGCATCGACCCCCTTGGCGGAACGGTCGGCCAAGTGGATTCCGAAGTGCTCGACGCCGCCCTGCTGGCCGATGCGTGCCCGTTCCTCCTCGGTCGTCGCCAAATGCAACGCCAATGCGTCCCCACCGCCGGGTGTCACGACGAAGACGACCGGTCCGTCCTGGAATCTGAACTCCATGCCGAAGGCATTGCGATAGAACTCGATGGCGCGGTCATGGTCGGCGACCAAGAGGTGGACGTGTCGAATTCCGATCGAGTCCATAGCGCTGGCTCGATGCTACGCGGTCGCCTGGGTGGGTGCCCCAAACATTCCATGTGTGAGGACCTCCTCGGCTCGTGTGCGGACAACCATGTGGTTTGCGAATGGTCCGTTCACGATCAAGGAGGTCCCTGATGACGATGGTATGTGGGTTGGATCTGAGCGACGAGTGCGCTGCGACGCGCTGTACGACTTCACCGGCGACTCGACGCTGGTCGTCGCCGAGCGCAGCGCGAATGCGACGGTCGACACCGACTTCGACGACTCGTCGGCGATGGTGACGTGGTCAAGAGAGCTGCGCCGCCCCGATCGTTGCACTGGTTGCGTGCGATCGCGTCGCCGAGCCGGTTCATGACGGTGTCGGGAGCTGGGGTCGGTTCGACGTCAGGCACGGCCGATTGCTCTCATCCGCTCTTGATTGGGTCTGCTGTTCATCGCTGGGATCGAGGTGTTTTGGTAGTCCGAAGCGGGTCAGGAGTTCGGGGTGTAGGAACGAGGTGATGTCGCTGATTCGCATGCCGATGGTGGAGACCACGTCGAGGGAGTGCGCCTCGAACGTTCCCGCCACGGGTTTCCATGCGTAGCAGCCGAATGCGGGTTGGCCGTTCGCTTCGGTGGGGAGCATTCGCCATCGTTCGGCAAGGGGGCCGGTCGGAAGGAACTCGGCGATCGCGGACCGACCTCTGAACCAGGTGGCCATGGGCGGCATCTGAAATGTCGCATCCTCGGTGAGTAGATCGAGGACTGCATGGATGTCGCCGAGTTCCCATGCCTCGACGTACAGGCGAACCAGTTGCGCTTGCCGTGCGGGCTCGAGCTGGGCGCCGTGAGGCTTTGTGCCGGCGTGGCTGGCAAGTGTGCGTCGTGCGCGTTGCAGCGAACTGTTCACCGCCGTGGCGCTCATCTCGAGCATCGTTGCGGTTTCACTGGCGCTGTAGCCGTGGACCTCACGAAGCATCAACACTGCTCGTTGTGACGCCGGTAGCCATTGCAGCGCAGCTACGAATGCGAGACCGAGTGTCTCGGACCGCACTGCCGCGTGCTCCGGGCTATCGCGGCCGCCGGTCGGATAAGGATCGGGCCAGACGTCGACGCGTTCCCAGGTTGCGGTGGAGACTTCCGAGCTCGGGCTCGTATCGATCGGCAGGAAGTGTCGCTGTCTCCTTTCCATAGCCCGCAGGCAGACGTTGGTTGCGATCGTGTACAGCCACGTCCGCAACGAGCTCCGGCCGTCGAAACCGTCAAATCCTTTCCATGCCCGCAGCAGTGTCTCTTGCAGTGCATCGTCGGCATCGTGAAGCGACGCGAGCATCCGGTAGCAGTGGGCGTGGAGGGCTCGTTGGTGAGGCTGGACGAGCGCGTCGAAACCTTCGTCGTTCATCGGCGTGGGCACGCCTCGGGTCATGGTGTCGAAGTTGATCATGGTTGTGTAGACCCCGCCAGCGCCGTGAACTCATCGCGGCTGGTCGCACGACCACTGCGATGTCGTTGAGGAAGCGCCGCTGCAGCAACGCCGGCCACCGCGGCCAAGGCTGCGCATCCGAGGAACACAGCGCCCATCGCGTGGGTGGTTCCTGCTCGGTCCGTGTAGCCGCCGTGGGCGACGAACACCGCGACCGACACAGCCACACCGACCGAGCCGCCGAGTTCCTGGAGCACGTTCACGGTGCCAGCGGCAGCGCCAACCTCACCTGCCGGCACCGCCCCGATCACGGCTGCCTGCGACACCGGCAGCGACGCCGACATGCCAAGACCGATCACGATCAGCGGGCCGAGAACGCGCCGGTAGCTGACGTCGGGGTCTACGGCTGCGGCCAGCCAGGCAAAGCCGGTGCTGGCAACGATGAGCCCTGTGAGCATCACCGGACGGACCCCGAGCCGATCGGACAACCTGCCAGTGAGCGGCGCGACAATCAGCCGGGTGGCCGTCCACGGAAGCAGCCGCAGACCGGCTCCGATCGGGTCGTGACCGAGGCTGATCTGCAACATCTGCGCCATGAAGAACACCGATCCGTACAGTGCCGCAGAGAGCAACGCTGCTGCGACGACACCGGCACAGAACTGTCGAGAACGAAAGTGCTGCGGACTCAGCATCGGGCGCGGCGCCCGTATCTGCCATGCGACGAACCCGACACCGAAGACAGCGGTGGCGATGAGCACACCGACGACTTCGGCGCTGCCCCACCCGGCGTCGTTGCCCCGTGTCAAACCCCAGACCGCTGCGAACACTGTCCCCGCGACGAGGAGCGTCCCGATCGCATCCACCGAACGGGCCTCGCCCTGACTTTCAGGGACGACCGCGAGCACAAGAGCGATGGCCAAGACACCGACTGGGACGTTGATCCAGAACACCCATTGCCAGGACAGTTGCTGGGTCACCACCCCGCCGACCACCGGTCCAGCGATGACAGCAAGCCCGGTGATGCCTTCGAGCGCGCCGATCGCAGCGCCACGTCGCTCGAGCGGCGATGCCGCCACGACCATCGCCAGGCTGACGGGCAGCACGATCGCCCCACCGCACCCCTGGATCACCCGCGCTCCGAGGAGCAACCCGACGTTCGGTGACAGCGCAGCCATCGCGGACCCGACCACGAACACCGCCAGGCCGGCGATGAGAAGCCGACGCCGCCCGAACCGATCGCCCAGGGCAGCACCGGCCATCAACATCGATGCGAACGTGACGCTGTAGGCCGTGACTGTCCATTGGAGTTCTGATGCATCGGCTCCGAGCGAACGCCGCATCGAATCGAGCGACGTCGTGACCACAAGAAGGTCGAGTGCCACCATGAACGACGCGATCGACGCGACGGCCAGCACCGCCCCAGGTCGCCGCCTACTGCCTGATCCGATCGGTCGTCGGGGTTCCCGATGGGTCGTGCGTCGAGTTGCGAGGGTCGTCATGCCAGTGGTGATCCGGCGCAATGGTCGGATTCATCGCCGGAAGCTCGAGAACCCGGCCATCTGCAACTCATCGGCCGCGGGTGAACCCGATCACTCAGCGGTGTCACTCTGGCGCGGCTCGTCCGCTCAGCGGCTGACCGAAGGACGTGTGCCAGTGGAGGTTCGCGCAACATCAAGTGATGGGCAAGATGATGGGCATGATGGGCAAGACACATCGCTGTCGTTCAATGCCCAACGCGACGAAACCCCTGCACAGTAGGGGTTTCGTTTGGAGCGGACGACGGGATTAAAACCCGCGACCCTCACCTTGGCAACGTTCAGATCCCTGTCCGGCGAGTGCGCTGCAACGCGCTGACGTGCGGTGTCGTCCGTGTAGTCCGGCCGTTCGTCCGTCCCGTCCGTGCAGTTCGTAGACCGCTCTACCATCGCATCCTCGCCCGATGGCTGGTCCCGGACACGGCACCAGAGGCGGCCGCGAATCACGTGTTCGCTCGAGCTGAGCGCGAAGCGATCGTGCGAGTACTGCGTGCAGTGCGACCAAGGGAGCTGGTGTCGCGTACAGCGCACGTCGCTCCCCGGTCAACGCCGTCACGGACAAGCGGGTGAGCACGTCCCACAGTTCGCTCGCCTCGGCCGACACA
>DATKCX010000398.1:0-3082 GCA_035512975.1 Ilumatobacter sp. | reverse complement strand
GCCTGCTTCCTCACTCACGAACCTGCAGGTAACCTTCTCGACATGAGTTCCGTCGAGCTTCACGTCTCAGCTGGGTTGGCCGCCCGACTGCGTGACGTTGCAGCGCAACGCGGCGTCGAACCCGACGAATTGGCCGAACAGGCCATCGCCGAATTTCTTGATCCAGACCCGTTCGAGTTCATCGGGTCGATCCAATCCAGTGAGGTCACCGGACGAAATGCAGATCTGTTTCTGCGTTCGTCCGACTTCGGCAGTTGATCTTCGACACGGGTCCGCTCTTCGCGGCCGCCTTCTCGAAAGATCCAGATCACGAAGTGTGCGCTCGGCTGCTGCAGTCGACCAAAGTCGTTGCCGTCCCAGGGCCGGTGATCGCTGAAGTCGGGTTTCTGCTTGGCAAGTCGGGCGGCCCAAGGGCGGAGGCAGCGTTCTTGCGATCAATCTCGGCACCGAAGTACCGCATCCTCAATCCCACTGGCGGGGAGTTGCGCCGAGCGGCGCAGCTGGTCGAACAGTACGGCGACCTGCCCCTCGGTACGACCGACGCCGTCGTGATGGCCATGGCCGAATCACGAAACGACCCAGCGATTGCCACGCTCGACCGTCGGCACTTCACGGTCGTACGCCCTGCCGGTTTCCCGACCTTCCAAATCGTCCCGGATTGACGTGTGCTGCAGATTCAACGGTGGACGCACACCCGACGTCGGCCCCGAAAGCGAAGACATCCGCTGCATCGTCCTCACCGACGCCGACTCACAATCGCCCAAGCCTGAGAATTCACCCAGTGTGTATGAGCACAGCCGATGTGCGCTTGTACATCGACGCCGACACACTCGGGCGGGCCAAGTTCCCGACGAGTCCCCCAAGCCAGTGATATCGTCTGATATCTCACCACGGGAGGCAGCCATGACAGACATCCTCATTCGCGACGTTCCCGACGACATCTTGTCGGCGATCGATGGCAAGGCTAAGCGACTCGGTCTCACCCGGGCTGCGTACCTCAGGCGCGCCCTCGAACGCGAAGGCGTCGCTTCACCACAGCCCGTCACCCGTGAAGGACTCGAGCGATTGGCAGCGCTGACGGCCGACCTCGACGACCCTGAGGTCATGTCGGAAGCGTGGTCGTGACCACGGCGTGGCTGATCGACAAGTCCGCACTCACACGACTACATCTCGCTGTTGATGCCGACGCGTGGGCCGAACGCATCGAACGTGGTCTGGTGAGGATCAGCACGGTCACCAGGCTCGAGGTCGGCTTCTCCGCACGGTCTGGCGGCGACCACCGTGCCGTCTTCGCTGCGCCACCCATGGCCTCGATGCCCGTCGAGTACCTCACACCGCTGATCGAAGACCGCGCGGTCGCCATCCAGTCAGCACTCGCCGAGCGGGGTCAGCACCGCTCACCATCGATCCCCGATGTGTTGATCGCTGCGACCGCCGAACTCGCAGAGCTCACCATCTTGCACCTCGACAAAGACTTCGAACTCATCGCCGCGCTCACCGGCCAGCCACATGAACGCCTCGAACTCCGCTGATCCTCGACGCGATCAACAACCACCGATCGGCGGAACGAAGATCGACGAGGAGCCCGGTCGAGCGATGATGTCCACCCGGCGTTGGTTCGCCACCAGCTCAGGTGAGGCCGAGTTCTCTCCGCAGCGCCGCGACGTCGTACGACATTGGACGAAAGCCTTCTGGCACACCATCGCCTTCACCCGCCAGTTCGTCCAGCGCCTCGTTCCGCCGATCGAACTCGTCGAGCAGACGCACCAGTTGCTCGCGGCGCGTCGGATCGGCAGCTGCCTCCCGTGGGGTGAGCCCGCCCAATGCCGGCACGTGATCATCGAGCCAGTGGGCTTGAGCCTGCCGAGCGAATTCGGCGTTGATCGCAGCGATCACCGCCGCCTCATCGGCATCATCACCCAGCGCCGCAATCGCCGAATCGACGGCGGCGCGATCGATCATCGAATCGATCATTCCCGGCGAATGCACGACCGACGGCGGCGCAAACAACGCACCCACCCAGGCGCAGATCGCCTCGCCATCGCGCTCGGCACACAGGTCGAGCACCGTCGACTCGTGCCCGGCCGGCACCGAAAACACACCGCCCACGATCTGATGCGACTCACCATCTGGAACCACCCGGGCGCAGTACAACTCCCCAACCGTCGCCTGGCGACTCGCTGTGCGCTCCCGCACCTGCACCACCTCACCCGTCGCAAGATCACGCAACGTCAACGACGAACCACGCTCGAGCGCTACCACCTCATGCACGCTGCGTTCCACCGTCAACCACGACGCCGCCAACAACTGCTCATCGTCTGGCAACAACGCACCGCGTTCGTGCAAGAACAACTGGAACAGCCCACCCTCGTGCAACGCGGTGTCGAACACGATCGGGTCGGCCCACGCCTCTTGAAGTCGTCGCGACGCCTCCTCATCGCCCAAGGCACGCAACTCGAACTCGCCGCCCTCCGGGTTGCCCAACGCCCGGGCGACCGCCATCTCCACCGAGCGCTCGCGCCCCTCACCGGTGGAGTGCTCCAACCACAACGACGCCTTCCGGCACAACCAGGTCACCCGATCCGGCAACGCCGGTAACTCCGACGCCCCGAGATGGCACTGCTTGAACTTTCGTCCCGAGCCACACCAGCAGGGATCGTTCCTCCCCAACCTCGGCGTGGACCTCGATGACGTGAACGACTCGAGCAGCGCTGCGGCGGGATGCACGTCGCTGAGGCGCCGCCACCAGCGCAACGCTCCATCGGCGTCGCCACGATCGAAGCGATACCAACCCAACCGCTCCACCACCGAACCGAGATGCGACTGTGCGGCAGCCGCACGCACGAGATGCTCCTCCGCCACCAGCGGCAACGCACAGCGTTCGTACAGCACCGCGGCGAGATACTCGGCAGTCGCCCGCTCCGTCGGACGACGTGCGGCCGCGAGCGCCCGGTCGACCAACTCGAACAGTCGCATCGGAGCGTCAGACCTGCCGGTGTCGGTCGGGTCGAACGCGTCGTCGGCGTCGAGATGGTGCGGGAACAGCACGTCGACCAACGTGTCGAGCGCCGCATCGTCGGCA
>DATKCX010000397.1:0-5936 GCA_035512975.1 Ilumatobacter sp. | reverse complement strand
GGTTGCCAGCGCAGCCGCGGGGACACCAGACGTTATCGAAGACACCGTCACCGGGTTCGTAGTGCCGTGTCGCGACTCCGACGCATTGGCCGACCGGCTCTTGTGCCTTGCTCGTGACCCTCAGCTCAGCCGAAAGATGGGTAAAGCGGGGCGGCAGCGAGTACTCGATTCCTTTGATGCGCAGTCATGGATCGATCAGTACGTCCGCCTCTACAACGAGTTGTGGAGCAGCAGGAAAGAACCGACGAACTGATGAGCGACGGCCGGCTGATCACGTATCAACATTCCGGGTGGTCGCCGGCAACGGCATGGGCTCTCCAGCGATTTTCTCCGACGAGGAATCAGCGGTCGAGAATTCGGCGTCGGATCATCCATCGCCACACCGATGAACTCCACGAGCTGTTCGAGCTCTTTGGCGCGGGCGACCGACTCCATCACACGCAAAGTCGCGCCGACCTCGAGCGCGGTCGTTTCGTGGTTCCGTTGAGCCTCGTCGCCTATTACTTCCTCTCGCCCGACTTCCCGAAGAACCGTTTGGGGTATTCGATCTACGAAGCTCTCAGCTCTCACGAGCGCCGGGCACTCGGTGACCTCGACGGCCGGTTGTTGCTCGGTCTCGTGACCGAGGCATTCTTCGCCAGCGAGGAGTATGTCGAGAAATTTCACCTCGAGCTCGAACGGTGGGACATCGATCCGGCACAAGTCGTCGTCCTCAACAACAACCTGCGGTCCGAAGAGGCGTACCAACTGGCCTGCGCCAGCCTGGGCTACTCGCGTCGAGCGTTGATTCTTCCGTTCCCTGGCAACTATTGGTTGCTGGTCGGTCGCGAGTCGCGTCGGTCGGACGCAGCGGTCTCGGCACGCGCGGACGCTGCGTATTCGACGCTTCGGTCGGGGAGAGGGCGCTCGTTCAAGTTCCTGAGCTTCAACGGCAAGGTGCGTCCACATCGCCTGTATGTCGTTCTGTATCTGCTGTCGCGTGGGCTGCTCGACGAAGGGAAAGTCTCGCTCCTTGCCTTCAATCCTGGCGAAAGGGACAGCTCCGACGATCTGCTGTCCATGCTCGACCAGTTCCCGGCGAACGAAGATCTGCGCTCCTACGTGCCTGAGCTGATGGCTCGTATGCCGTTGATCTTGGACCTTGCGCCGGGTCGGGCGCCGGCGTCGTCGATGTTCGTGTCACAGGATCCGTCGCTGTACGACGACAGCTACTTCAGCATCGTCACTGACACCCTTTTCGCCGACGAGTCGATGTTGTATCTCACCGAAAAACCGTTCAAGGCAATCTTGAACTTGCATCCGTTCGTCTATCTCGGGAGTCGAGAATCGCTCGCGGAACTACGCCAGATGGGCTACGAGACCTTCGCGCCGTGGATCGACGAGACGTACGACACGGTCGCCGACCCCTCGACGCGCATGACGTTGGTCTTGCACGAGATCGATCGTTTGGCCCGTTTGTCCCACGACGAGCTGCACGAGATGTACTGCAAGCTCTGGCCGCGCCTCAAACACAATTACGACCTCCTTACTCGCGAGGCCAGCGTCAGGTATCTAGAGGAGGCCCAGGCGAAGATCTGGAGCCGCTGCGGACTGAGTGTTTTCAATTGAGTGGGGCACGGGTGCATAGGCAAGGCGCCGAGCCGCGATCTTGCGGCCGGGTGACGGCGATGTTACGTTCAGTGGCGAGAGCGTGGTTGATTTTGGCGGAGAGTGCTCCTAGCGCATTTCGTTCTCCCGATTCGCGCCCCCTCGGCAACTCGACGCCTCGAATCGATCGACGCCGCCTAAGGAGTTTGCCTCTGCGATGTCTGTTGTTGTTTTCCTCGTTACGAGCCGTTGTGCTCCAGCGGCGTGAATCAGGATTCGCCGATGTCGATTGACCGGGCAAGCTTGGCAATCTCCGTCCGAGAGCTGTCGAAGCGATACCGAATCGCGTCCAGTGATGACCGACCGAACTCACTGCCAGAACTTCTGCATCGCAAACTCCGTCACCCGCTGCGTGCCCGTCGCAAACAGGAGTTCGCCGCTCTTACCGATGTGTCCTTCGATTTGGCGGTCGGCGAAACTCTGGGCGTCATCGGACGTAACGGCGCGGGCAAGAGCACGCTCTTGAAAATCCTCAGCCGTGTCACGGAACCGAGCACCGGCACAGTCGACCTTTACGGCAAGGTCGGCAGTCTGCTCGAAGTGGGTACGGGTTTTCACCCCGAACTCACGGGTCGCGAAAATGTCTACTTGAATGGAGCGATCCTCGGAATGAGCAAGCGGGCCATCCGTGAGCAGTTCGACTCCATTGTCGAGTTCGCAGATATTGGCCCGTTCCTTGACACGCCGGTAAAGCGATACAGCAGCGGGATGTATGTCCGCTTGGCCTTCGCGGTCGCTGCTCACTTGAATCCCGACATCCTCATCGTCGACGAGGTGCTCGCAGTTGGCGATATGCAGTTTCAGAAGAAGTGTCTGGGCAAGATGGGAGAGGTCACGTCGCAACAGGGGCGCAGCGTCATGTTCGTCAGCCACAACATGGTCGCTGTCGAGTCAATTTGCTCTCGCTGCATTTTGCTCGAATCCGGGCGCATCGTTTTCGACGGTGACACCCGCTCAGCAATCCGTCGGTATCTCGCCGGCTCGACGGTTGGCGTGCAGGAGGCGGTTGGCGTGTACGACCTTGCGGGCGTAGCGCCGGAAGCGACTCCGGGTTACGTGGGCAACTCTGTTCGATCAGCGCGGATTCTGAGGCGCCTCACGGTGCAGGGGGCCGAGGGCATTGCGACCAACTCGATCGTCATGGGCGAAGGGATGCGCCTCACGATCGACGTACAGGATCTTTCGGTCGTGTCGCAGATGGTGAGCGTTCGTATCAAGACCGAAGATGATCTAGTCGTGGCCGGCGTGCACTCGCAGTTGCGTCCGTTGAACGTTCTCGTACCGAACGGTCGTCCCGATGAGGTCGTGCTCGAGTTTCCGTCCATACCACTCATGCCGGGCCGCTACTGGATCGAGGTGGCGGTGAGCGAGGGCCAAAAGGGGAAAGTGATCGTTGAGGCGGTGGACCGCGCTGCGCCGTTGGATGTGGTGCCGTCGAACTTGTTTGGATCCGGTTGGCAGGTCCAGCGGGGCGCACGATTCGGTCTGGTCCTCGTCGATCCGCGGTGGGAGCTTCGCAGCGCAGGAAAAGTCATCGCGGAAAGCGAGCACGACGTTGCCTCACCGGCGCTCCCGGTTACGGCAATCGGCAAACAGCGCCGCGCGCTGCGGAAGTAGCCCGGGACTCCGCGATGGTCAACGTGCTGCTTATCGGATGTGGGCAAATCGCCGTGATCGGGCACCTGCCCGCGCTGCGGATATTGCAGGACGAGGGTCTTGTACAAGTCACTGCGTGCGATCCGGATGCCGGCAAGGCGCAAGAAGCCGCGGCCCGCTTCGGCGTGAAGTGCGCGACCGATTGGACCGAACTCGCTGATGGGGCGGACGCCGCAATTGTGTGTGTACCCCCGGGCATCAATGCCGAGATTGCGGTGGCCGCGCTTGAACGGGGCCTTCACGTCCTGTGCGAAAAGCCTCCCGGTCGTACCGTCGAGCAAAGTGAGGCGATGGCAGCTGCAGCCAGCCGTCGTCCGGACCTCGTCACCATGATTGGTTTCAACCGCAGGTTCAGCCCACTTCGAACCGAGATGATGGAGCGATCGCTGCGCCTCGGACCGGTCAACAGCTTCTACGGCCGGTTCTCACGTCCGTCACTTGGTGGTGAGCCGAGCAATACCGCGTCCGATTGGATTACCGCAGACAGCTCGCACGCGTTAGACCTCGCGTTGGCGACGGTTGGTTTTCCCACCCGCTTCTCGGTATCTCGGCGACTCGTCGGTCGCGGTGAGGACAACGTGTGGACGGTCCACCTCCACTCCGATGACGCATCCGCCATCCTTCTCTTCAACTACGCGGCGGGACGGCGAGTAGAAACCTTTGAGTGGGCAGGTGCAGGGTACGACGTGCGACTGAGCCTGCCTTCACGGGCGGAGTGGGCGCAGACAGGTCAGCCCGTGGAGACATTGACGAACAACGACGACGCAGCAACGCCGTCAGTCGGTTATGGGTTCCTCGCCGAGCATCGAGTGTTCGCGGCAGCGGTGGCGGGCACGGGAGAACGACCACAGACGAGCTTCGCCTATGGCGCAGGCTTCATGCGACTTGTCGCCGACATTCTCGACACCGATTCAGGCGACGCTCGCGCGATCACAGCGCCGGCATTGTTCGAGGAGTCGAAGGAGGAGCAGATAGGAAGGCCACTCGCAATCTCGACGAACGTGCGGCGCCCAGAGTCACGTCCTTCGGTATTCCTCCACCATCCGCTCGCGACGCAGGCTCAGTACTTTCCGGCCTCGGCCCTTGCGGATCTCAAGAGTCACGCCGATGTTCGAACCTGGACCGGTGATGACGATCAGCTCGATGTGGCGCTCAAGGATGCCCAGGTCGTGATCAGCGGGCGGGGGGCACCTCGGCTGAGCCGGGAGAGACTAGAAAGCGCCGCGAGTCTCGAGTTACTCGTCGTGCTGGGCGCATCAGTTGGCCAATGGGAACCCCTTGCGCTTCTCGATCGAGGCATCGCGATAGCCAACACGGCCGATGCCGTTGCGCAAATTGTGGCAGAGCATTGCTTGATGGTCACGCTCGCTGGTCTTCGACGCCTGACAGACATCGATCGCGCGATGCACCGTGGCTCTTGGCCGCGACCAGGCCAGCCGACAGGAAGCCAAACGACCCTCGCGCGGACAGTCGCCAAACGCCTACACATCCCGGACGCCGTGAGACCCCATGCCCGCGCCGCGCTTCGAGCGGTTCGTCGGGCGAGGACGACCACGAAGCCGGCGGTTCGAGCAAACGAGTCGCCTTCGTACGACCTGCGGGGTGAAGTCGTCGCACTCATAGGTTGGGGCCACACAGCACGCCATTTCGCACGACTTCTTCAGCCTTTTGGCTGTGAGATACTCGTCGCCAGCGAATCTGGTTCGCTTCACGAGATTGCGCAGGCTCGCGCCAAACGTGTCTCGGTGGGAGAGGCTATCGGCTCAGCCCGGGTCGTTTCTCTCCACAAGGGGTTAACGGATCGGACGCGTGGTTGCATCGGTCGACCAGAGTTGGCGCAGCTGCGGCCGGGCGCCGTATTCATCAACGCGGCGCGGGGTGGGCTTGTCGACGAGAGTGCCTTGCTGGCGCGGCTGTCGAAAGGTGACATCGTTGCTGCGTTGGACGTGTTCGAGGAGGAGCCGCTTCCACAACGCCATCCGTTTCGATCTCTCGACAATGTGATTCTCACACCACACAATGCGAGCTCGACTGCGCAAGAAGCTCAGCGGATCGGCGATCAAGCGGTACAGACGGTGTTGTCGTGGATCGCCGGCGACGAGATCGAGTTGATTTCTACAGAGCGCCTCGCAAGAATGACGTGACCGCTGGAGCGGGTGTCCGTCACGCGTCGGTCCTTGACGCCGCGTGCCGGCGTAGTGCGCGGAGGATGCAGCGATGGTCGAGGGGCCGAAGCGACGGGCAACTGGGTCGCTGGGAATCGGCGACAGTTCGATCGAGCGGTTGCGCTCCTTTCTCTACCGCCCGCAGGGAACCTTCCGCTTTACCGATGGCACAGCCTCTAGCAGGGTGATGAAAATCGGGTTCTGAGTGCGCTGGTCGGGCCTGTTCTGTTGTGGTCTCGATTGAGCGCTCGTTCGGTGTCGGTTTGTGGTGATCGTCGATGTTGGTTTGTGATCCCGCCACCGCGCTGGCCTGCCGGTGGCGGCGCCGCCGGCTGGGCCCATCAGGTGGTGGCGGTGTCGAGTGTGGTGATGCGGATCAGGTTGTAGACGGCGGTGGTCATCTTGAACCAGGCCCGGTTGCGTTGTTGGCCGATGTAGCGCAGCTTGCGGCCGGCCCCGACGGTCTTG
>DATKCX010000396.1:0-7788 GCA_035512975.1 Ilumatobacter sp. | reverse complement strand
CGGCGTGGAGGTGACGTAGCGCCTTGGCGATGTCGATGTCGTGATCAAGCATGGGGCTACGCCGTGTGGAATTCTGGGGTGAGGAGCGTGAGCAGGACCAACTCGTGCCGTTGGTACCACGGGGCGGTGGCCGCAAAGTTGACCAACGCCGATCGGGATTCGTTCGACAGTGTGACCCGCATGGCCGACAGGAAACGATCCACGAGTTGGTCCGCTGTGCCGGTGTACGTGTTGTCGATCTCAGAGCGGTAGATCGTGCCGTTGGCCAGGGGGATCAGCCCCTCGCCTTCCGCCCAGTACCCCTCGATGGTCTTCCACGAGAGGAACCTCGCAGCCTCTGACCTTCTCGCCATGGCGCTCGCATTGACGAAATCGACGTTGTGGCCCCAACCGCTGACGTCGGGTGGCAAGAGTGGACGTTGGCCCATGCCGTCCATCCACCAAATGGGTGCGTTGCCGTTGGCACGCAACCCGGTCGCCGCCAGCATCTTCACCATCGTGTGCATCGGCGGTGCCACCAGACCCTGGCGCACCTCGTTCGTGTAGAACTCCGGGCGCAGGAGCAACGCTCGCAGCCATGGCCTGATCTGAAAGTTGTTGGTCCGAGCCACGCTCGAAACGTCGCTCAACACCGCACTGGGTATAGGCGTGCCCGCGAACGAGGTCCACAACTTCGTGGTGACGAACTCAGCAACGACGTCGCGGGTCGGCCGCCCACGGTTGGCAACGTTGGGCGCTCCGCCGGGCACTGTGCCGTTGCCCAGAATCACGCCGATCGTCTGCGGACCGTGTTCTCTGGCATCGCCACCTTGGTTGATGGTGATTCCCAGAAAGCTCTTCGCTGAACTGTCGTGCCACTCGGGGTGCCACTCGTACGTGGCTGTTTCCCACAGCTCGCTGTGGCCCGTCCAGGCTGCTGCGCTCGCTTCGACATCGGCCTCGGTGTAGTTGCCCACTCCCATGGTGAACAGCTCCATCAGCTCGCGCGCGAAGTTCTGGTTTGGAGACGTCTGCTTGTTCTGGTTGTTGTCGAGGTATCGCAACATCGCTGGTTGCGTGGCCATCTGCCGCGTCAAGCTGCCGAGATCGGTGAGACCGTCACGACGAAACAAATCCAACTGTTCACGCATCGGTTCAGCCTTCTCGACCTTCATGATGCCTGAGCAGAAATGTCCGTGCCAGAACAAGGCGAGGCGCTCTTGCAGCGGTCGCGGCGAATCGAACGCCATCCGATCCAACCAGAAGTAGGTGAGTTCCACGCCGCGTTGGAAGTCGTCAGGAGTGGTGAACGAGACAGTTCCCGGGTCACCGCTGAACGTCATGATGTCGTCGACTGCGGCTTCGAGGCTCATACCACTCAGCTCGGCCACCCGGTGCGGGCGCGCCATGAACTCAGTGCGGCAGAGCAAGTGTTCGATGTCGGGGACGGACGGCATGCAGCTCCTGGGATCGCGAAAGTGCCTATTGGGTGTATCGGTGCCCGTCCGCACGAGCTTGAACAAGGACCATCGTGTCAGAAAACGGCAACAGCCGCCCGTGAGGGCGGCTGTTGCACCAGTGAGAGATTCGAGTTACTTGGTCTTGCGCTCGCCGAAGCGCTTGTTGAAGCGCTCGACGCGGCCACCGGAGTCGACGAGCTTTTGCTTGCCGGTGTAGAACGGGTGGCATTCGTTGCAGAGTTCGAGCAGCTGCTCACCAGGCTTGGTGGAGCGCGTGGCGAACGTGTTGCCACACGAGCACTTCACGGTGACTTCTGCGTATGCGGGGTGGATATCAGTCTTCATGGCGATCAAGTCCTCGCGTGGGAAATCGGACGGTTGATTGTACCGCTGAACGGTGGCAAATCCGCCGCCATGCGGTGCTCGTGCTACATGCCCGGTTGCTTGGCGATTTCCGTGAGGAACTCCTCGTTCGTGCGGAACGTCTTCAGGCGATCGACGAGCAGTTCCAGACCAGGCCCCGCGTTGCCGTCGGCGGCGAGCCCCGACAACACTCGGCGCAGTTTCCACACCATCTGCAGTTGTCGACGGTCGTACAACAGCTCTTCGTGGCGGGTGCTCGATGCGTCGACGTCGATGGCCGGGTAGATGCGACGTTCGGCGAGTTTGCGATCGAGACGCAACTCCATGTTGCCGGTGCCCTTGAACTCCTCGAACACCGCCTCGTCCATACGGCTGTTCGTCTCGACGAGCGCCGTGGCGAGAATGGTGAGCGAGCCACCTTCTTCGACGTTGCGGGCAGCACCGAAGAAACGCTTCGGTGGGTACAACGCACCAGCGTCGATGCCACCCGAAAGGATGCGGCCGCTGGCGGGTGCAGCCAAGTTGTAGGCCCGGCTGAGGCGGGTGATGCCGTCGAGCACGATGACGACATCGTGGCCGTACTCCACCATGCGCTTGGCCTTTTCAAGTGCCATCTCTGCGATCTGCGTGTGTTGGTCACTCGGCTTGTCGAACGTGGAGGCGATGACTTCGCCCTTCACGTTGCGCTGCATGTCGGTGACTTCTTCGGGCCGCTCGTCGATGAGGAGCACGATGGTCTTGCACTCAGGATTGTTCTTCTCGATCGACGCCACGATGTTCTTCATCACCGTGGTCTTGCCTGCTTTGGGCGGCGACACGATGATGCCGCGCTGGCCCTTGCCGATCGGGCAGACGAGGTCGATGATGCGGGCGATCATGTTGCCAGGGTCGGCCGGGTCTTCCATGCGCAGCCGCTCGTCGGGAAACAGCGCCGTGAGGTCTTCGAATCGGGAGCGGCGACGTGAATCCTCCGGCGTGCGGCCGTTGATCGAGATGATGTCGACGATGCCCGGGTTCTTCTCGTTGCGGCCGGCCGGCCGTGACATGCACACGATGTGGTCGCCCTTGCGCACGCCGAACTGGCGGGCGAGTTTCACGGGCAGATACGCGTCGGCCTTCGTGGCGAGGTAGTTGTTCGTGCGCAGGAAGCCGTAGCCCTCGTCGCGCATGTCGAGATAGCCCTCGACCTGCACCGCCTCGGTCGACACCGGGCCGGGGCCAGCAATGACCTCGATCTCACCGTCGTCGTCGAGCAGATCACGGTCTTCGCCCTGCGGGCCATCGGCACCGCGGCCCTTGCGGCGACGCCGGCGACGCTTGCTGCGACTCTCATCATTCGAGCTGTTCGAGTTGTTCGAGTTGCCCTGGCCATTGCCTTGGCGGTTCTGCTGCCGATTCTGGCCGCCTTGTTGGCTGGCCGGGCGGTCGTTGTTCCGGTCGCCGGATCGCTCGGAAGAAGGTGCGGCGTGGACCCGATCCTGGGAAGGCTCTGCCGCGGCACCGTCAGCGGACGTGTCAGAGGACGTGTCAGCGGCACCGTCAGCCTTCGCAGCGTCGGCCGTATCGGTCGGTTCAGGTTTCGTGTCGACTTGTCCGGCGACGTTTCCGTCAGCTGTTGTGTCGGTTCCGTCGGGAACGTCGGCGATCGCAAGCTCCCAATCGGCCTTCGGCTCCTCGTCGAGCGGCAGCGTGGGTGCGGCGGACCGCTGCCGAACGGCCGGACGAGCCGGACGGGCCGGGGCAGTGCTGCTGGCGGCCGGGGGGGCCGGCGCGGCAGGCTGCGCCGGTGAGCTCGGTCCGGTCATGTCGAGGATTTGCCCGATGATGTCGGACTTCTTGCTGCGACCGTTGGCTTTGATGCCAAGGGCTTCAGCGATCTGGACCAGTTGCGTCTTGTCTTTGGACTCAAGAACTGACTGATCGAGTGCGTTTGCGGTCATGTTCGACCTACTACTTTCCCTCGTCGTGAGAGGTGGAGGATGTGTGCATCGGCAACACAGCTTTTGCCCGTTTCACAGCGGCGCTGCCGTACGTTCGCCGCGGACCATGCGCAGCCAGAACGGCAGCGTTGCGGAAGGCGGGTGGCCATCTGCTTCGCTCAACCCCGGACAATCCGGTTCCCATGAGCGATTCAGACTTGGTGTCGGGCCGAATCGAACGACCCAGGAAATCCCCGGGTGGCCACACTGTAACCCGGGCAACGAGCGCGGCGCAACGCCAGAGCACACGAGTGTGATTCGCACGGTGATCCGAGGCGGTGAATCGAGGCGGTGAATCGAGGCGGTGATTCGAGGCGGTGGTTCGAGGCGGCTACCGCGCAGCGCGAGAGATCGAGCGCACGAAGCTCTGGACCGTTGCCAGATCGTTCGGCAGGTTGGTGATTCGTTCGGTGCGTTCGAACAGGTCTGCGAGGTGGGCGGGCAGCGGCGGCCGAACTCCGGTGGCGCGTTCAACGGCGTCTGGAAACTTTGCCGGGTGCGCCGTGGCAAGGGTGATCGTGGGCCGACCGGCTGCGAGGGAGCGGGAAGCGGCTGTTCCAGTTGCGGTGTGCGGATCGATCAACATGCCGGTTGCGGCGTACATCCGGCCGATTTCGGCCAACGTGTCGGCGTCGTCGGATCGACGCGCCTGAAACGAGCCGTCGATGAACTCGTGCGCTTGATCGGGCTCGATCGATAGGTGGCCAGACGACTGGAACAGCGCGAGCTGCTCGGCCGTGAGCCCGCCATCGCGCCCATTCATTTCGAACAGCAGCCGCTCGAAGTTCGACGAGATCTGGATGTCCATGCTGGGGCTGAGCGTTGGTACGACCCCCCGCATGGACATGTCGCCGTCATTGATGAAGCGGGTGAGGATGTCGTTGGAGTTCGAGGCGATGATGAAGTCGGCGATCGGAGCGCCCATCCGGCGCGCGATCCAACCCGACAAGACGTTGCCGAAGTTCCCGGTGGGCACACAGAACGTGGCTGGTTCGTGGCCCTTCGCCGCGAGCGCCTGAGAGGACGTGACGTAGTAGACGATCTGAGCCATCACTCGCGCCCAGTTGATGGAGTTCACCGCCGAGAGCTGCAGCTGTTCACGGAAGGCCACATCGGCGAACATCGCCTTCACCATCGCCTGGCAGTCGTCGAAGGTGCCGTCGATGGCGACGGTGTGGACGTTGGGGCTGTCGACCGTGGTCATCTGCCGCCGTTGCACGTCGCTGGTGCGCCCGGTCGGGTACAAGATGACGATGTCGACGTTGTCGCACGCCTTGACGCCATCGATGGCCGCTGAACCTGTGTCGCCGCTCGTGGCCCCGACAATCGTGATTCGGCTGCCGCGTTCGGCCAGCACGTGGTCGAACATTCGACCCACCACCTGCAGTGCGACATCTTTGAATGCGAGCGTGGGCCCGTGGAACAGTTCGAGCAACCACTGGTTCTCGGCCCACTCCACCAACGGCACCACGTCTGGGTGGGCGAACGTCGCGTACGACTCTGTGCAGATGGCCTGCAACGTCTGGGCGTCGATGTCGCCGTTGACGAACGGAGACATGGTGGCTGCCGCTGCTTCGGCATAACCGGATGTGGCGGAAAGGTCGGGCAACACTGGCCAGCTGGCCGGAACGTACAGGCCTCCATCGTTCGCGAGCCCGGCAAGCAGCGTGTCGGCGAACCCGAGTTCTGGAGCGTCGCCACGGGTGGATACGAACCTCATGTCAGGCTCCCATCACGCGAATGAGGGTGCCGACGCGACTGACCACGGAGAGTTCGCGCAACTGGCGCACGGTGGCTTGCACATCTGACTCGCGTGCAGCATGGGTGATGAAGACCAGCCGCGCCTCGGCACCATGGCCTTCTTGCTCGGCCGCTCGAATGCTCACGGTGTTCGCCGCGAATGTGCCGGTGACGGCGTGCAGCACCCCTGGCTCATCGGTGACGTCGAGACCGATGAGGTATTCGCACACCGTGTCGTCGATGGCCCTGATCGTGCTCTTCGAGAACGCGCCGATCTCGCCGTGGGTCTGCTTCGACAAGTTCACCGCGGCGTCGATGAGGTCGCCCAACACCGCCGAAGCGGTGGGGTCGCCGCCAGCGCCGCGGCCATAGAACATCAGTTGTCCAACCGCAGCACCCTCGACGAACACGGCGTTGTAGCTACCGCGAACGCTCGCGAGCGGGTGTTGCTTGGGCACCATCGCCGGGTGCACACGAACGGCGATGTCACCGTTGTCGGCGTCGCGTTCGGCAATGCCGAGCAGCTTGACGACGTACCCGAGGCGGTCGGCAACAGCGATGTCACCGGCAGTGATGCCACTGATGCCCTCGTGGTACACGTCGCCCGCGACCACACGGGCCCCGAACGCAATCGTGGCGATGATCGCGGCCTTGGCACCAGCATCGAAACCTTCCACGTCGGCGGTGGGATCACGCTCGGCAAAGCCGAGCTCCTGAGCCTCGGCGAGTGCGGCACCGTACTCTGCACCCTCCTCGCTCATCTTGGTGAGAATGAAGTTGGTGGTGCCGTTCAGAATGCCCATCACCCGTGTGATCGGCTCGCCGCGCAAGCTTTCGCGGAGCGGCCGAATGAGCGGGATGCCACCAGCGACCGACGCTTCGAAGAGGAGGTCGACGCCTTCTGCGTCGGCAATCGCGAAGAGTTCGGTGCCGACGTTGGCGAGGAGCTCCTTGTTGCCGGTGACGACCGGCTTACGGGCTCGGAGGGCCGCAGCAATGAGTTCGCGGGCTGGCTCGATGCCGCCCATCAACTCGACCACGATGTCGATGTTGGGGTCGTCGACCACGCTGCGAGCGTCGCGGGTGAGCACACCGTCGGCGAGCGTGATGCCGCGGTCGCGCGACACGTTCCGCACGGCCACGCGGGTGACTTCGAGACGGAGCCCGGTACGGGCTTCGATCGCATCGGCCTGGCGGCTGATCAACCCCACGAGCGGAGCTCCGACATTGCCGCAACCGAGCAGCCCGATGCGGATGGTTCGACCGGTGTGTTCCACCCGCCGAAGGCTAGGCGACGGACCGTGGGTTCCCGCCAAACGTTCCGCCGGTCAGAAGTCAGGAGCCTTGTGGCTGGATGTGGTGCTGGTGCGCTTCCCCGAACCGGCGGGGTACGTGACGTCGTAGTAGCGATCGACCGCTGCGACAACCGCGTCGAACGTTCGACGATCGAGAATCGCGCCTTCGCGTCGCATCGAGTCGGCTTCGATGTCGAGCATCCGCCAGATTCGGGCGTAACTCACCCGCTGCTGCGGGTCCCACCCACCAGTACCCACGTTCACTTGAGCCTCACGATCGTCGGATCTGCTGGTGAGCGGCACACCAACGAGTTTCGAGCCGCGCCGTCCGATCACGACGACCGGGCGGTCTTTCCCCTGCGTAGGGTCTTCCTCGAACGGCACCCAGGTCCACACCACTTCGCCCGGATCGGGATCGTTGTCACGATTCGGCGTGTATTCGATCGACACCGCGCCGCTGCTCGGCCGTGTGGACGAGGTTCTGTGGCGCGCCTTGTCGATGGTCTTTCGGGTGAGATCGCGGAGCTTCCCGCGCGCCCCCGTTCCGTCGACGTCACGTCGACCTCCGCTGCCTTGCTTGGTGAGTTTGTCGAAGTACGCGCCAACGTCGATCCTCTTGCCCATCGTCGGAATCGTAGGGCGTCGAGCAACCAGTAGCGGGTTCAGCCGACGTCGGCCGCGAGTAGGTCGTCGAACGTCTCGCGGCGGATGACCAGACGGGCGTCACCGCCCGAGGCAAACACCACCGGCGGCCGGGTGATCGCGTTGTAGTTCGAGCCCATCGATCGTCCGTACGCACCGGTGACCGGCATGGCCAACAGATCGCCAACCGCGATGTCGGCGGGCAACCTCGCCTCGAACGCCAGCACGTCGCCGCTTTCACAGTGTTTGCCCACGAGACGTGCGGTGAGTTCGCGGTCGGCGAACGGTTCGCGCGGCAAGAACGACTCGTAACCCGACCCGTACAGCACC
>DATKCX010000395.1:0-9017 GCA_035512975.1 Ilumatobacter sp. | reverse complement strand
CTTTCTGCTTGTGCTCCACCTTAGGACCAAGACACTGCGGTGACGGGTCAGTAGATGCGCGTTGACCCTTTTGTCGGATCGTCTCTTGCGCAAGATCGTCTTGGCCGACCGCTGATGAATTGTTGGACGTTCCGAATCGAGCGCTGGTTCCCCGTACGTTCGTTTGTCGAAGACGCCTCGCGAATGCGAGGCTCTCTACGATGTCCGACCAAGACGTGATCAACCTGGCCTTCCTTGCCTTCCGGTGTGCCATCGGCGCGGTGATGATCGCCCACGGCTACAACCACATCTTTGGTGGTGGAAAGATCAAGGGCACCGCCGGTTGGTTCGGCTCCATGGGCATGCGCCCGCCGGTCGTTCAGGCTTGGCTGGCCAGCCTCACCGAGTTGGCTGCGGGTGCCGCGTTGGTCGCAGGATTCCTCACCCCGCTCGGTGCGGCCGGTGTGATCGGCACCATGACCGTCGCCTGGATCATCAACCATCGAGGCAACGGATTCTTCATCTTCCGGCCCGGTGAAGGCTGGGAATACGTCATGACCCTCTGGTTCTGTGGAGCGTTCCTCGGCGTGGTTGGCCCAGGTGAATGGTCGCTCGACAACGCGTTCGACATCATGGACGATCTCACAGGCGTGAACGGCCTGCTGCTGTCGGTCGGTGCCGGCGGACTCGGCGGTTTGGCCCTGCTCGCCGCCTGCTGGCGTCCGCCGGCCAAGGCCCCGACAGCCAAGACCCCGACAGACTGACAGGAAGGGTCAGACCCCTGCTTGTCCGGTAGCGACCCCGCCGACGCCGGAATAGCGTTGAGTGGGTTGACGTTGCAACAGCGTCCGGAGCGACCCCCTCGCCCGGCGGAAGGAGTCCCCCGATGGACCGCATCTTGATCGATGACCTCCGAGTTCTCACGGTGATCGGTGCCCTGCCGCACGAGCGTGAGGCGGCGCAGCCCCTGCGTATCGATCTGTCGATCGGCCTCGACCTCCGCGATGCCGGCGCGTCCGACGATCTCGACGCCACGGTGCACTACGGATTGGTCGCCGAGCGCGTGGTCCAGGCAGCTGAACAGAGCAAGCACATCCTGCTCGAGCGCCTGGCCGCTGAGATCGCCGACATCGTGCTCGCGTTCGACCGAGTGGAGGAAGTCGACGTGCTCGTCACCAAGCTTCGCCCGCCGGTGCCCGCAGCCGTTGCGTCCACCGCCGTACGGATGGTTCGCACCCGGGCCGAAGCAACTGCACCGCCGCTTCGTTCACACGAGGCCATTGTCGCCCTCGGTTCCAACCTCGGCGACCGCGAGGGCTTCTTGCGTCACGCGATCCGCGAGCTCGGCAACGTCGTCGCAATGTCCGACGTGTACGAAACCGAACCGGTCGGCGGGCCCGACGCTCAGGGTGCCTACCTCAACATGGTGGTCAAGGTCGACACGTCGCTCGACCCGTATGCATTCATCCGTCGCTGTCAACGCATCGAAGCGAGCGCGCTCCGTCAGCGCGTGGTGCAGTGGGGACCGCGCACGCTCGATGTCGACTTGTTGTTCTTCGACGACGTGCGCATCGACTCCGAGGAGCTCACCGTGCCGCACCCGCGGATCAACGAGCGTCGATTCGTGTTGACCCCACTCAGTGATGTTGCGCCGGAACGCTGCCCGGCCGGCTGGGACTCGTCGCTCCCTGCCGCCGCTGTGGTGTCACGCGGCCCACTCGAAACGTGAGTTCAGCATCGTGAGATCAGCATCGTGAAGTCAGCGAGCGGCGTGGCGGGCTTCGAAACGTCGGATCTTGGCGGGGTAGTGGGCGCGACCGAACTCTGGTTCCCCGGCGATCACGATCTCGAGCAGTTCGTCATGTTGCTCGGTCTCCTTCCACGGAAGCGCGATGTAGATCGGCAAACCGAACACGCGCAACGCATCGAGGTTCGAGTACACGATCTTCTGGTAGACGTACCGTTCTTCCCACGGCCAGTTCGACGGCGCGAAGCCGGTGCCCGGGTCGACCACGCAACGGTGGCGCAATCCGTACCGGTCGGCGTCGGCCAAACGCGCTTCGAAGAAGTCCACGATGGTCTGCACCGGGTCGGTGCGAACGTGGTCCATCTCACGAGGGTTCGGCCCCGACAGGAACGGCACCACGATCGGCACGTCGTAGTCAGTGGCCACCTGCCACATGGCGTCGGACTGCATGCCGTCGGCGGCGTTGATCACGGTCGCTCCGTGTTCCAGTGCGAGGCGCGCCACTTCGGGGCGCCAGGTGTCGATGCTCATCGGCACACCGAGCTCGGCCAGTGCAGGAACGATCGACGACAAGCGCTCCCATTCCGCTTGCCAGGGCACCACCGTGGCGTTGTCGGTCGACCCCTGGCCGCCCAAGTCGATGCCGTCGGCACCGTCGGCGAGCAGCTCCGTGGCACGCGCCACCGCTGCGGCGGCGGAGGTGGCGATCGAGTCGACGTTCAACGAGTCGGGGCTGGCGTTGACCACGCCGTACAGAAACACGAGGTCGGAGGCTACCGATGAAGTCCGTGCGTACATTCGAAATGGCCACCTGTTCCACCGAGGAACTGGTGGAGGCGAAAGCCGGGCGCACCGTGTCGGTGTGTATCCCGTGTCGCGACGAGGCTGCCACAGTCGGTCCGCTGATCACGTCGATTCGCAAGGCCTTGATCGACCGGGTGCCGTTGGTGGACCAGTTGCTGGTGATCGACGATCGCAGCACCGACGACACTGCAGGCGTTGCCGGGGGTGCCGGTGCCGAAGTGGTGCCGATCGAGAAGATCCATCTGGAGCATGGCGAGGGACACGGCAAGGGCAACGTGTTGTGGGCCAGCCTGCTCGCGAGTTCTGGCGACTTCGTCGTGTGGCTCGACGGCGACATCACCAGCTTCCATCCCGATTGGGTGGTGCGGCTCTTGGCCCCGCTGCTCGACGACGATTCGGTGGCATTGGTGAAGGCCTTCGCGCACCGGCCCCAGACCATGGGTGGCGGCGGTCGCACGACGGAACTGGTGGCGCGACCGCTGATGTCGTTGTACTTCCCCGAGATCGCGGCGCTGCAACAGCCGCTGGCGGGGGAGTATGCGGGCAGGCGCGAGGTGCTGGAGCAGCTGCCGTTCGTGCAGGGCTGGGGTGTGGAGATGGCCCTGCTGATCGATGTGGCGCAGCGGTTCGGTGCCGACGCGATCGCCCAGATCGATGTGGGCGTGCGCGAGCATCGCCACCGGTCGCTCGAATCGCTCAGCGTTCAAGCAGCTGAGGTGATGGCCACCATCTTGGGCCGTGTGCCCGACGGCTCGCTCGTTCCGTCCACGTCGCCCTACCTCCAACGGGCCGACGGCTCGCGAGTCCGCCTCAACCTCGACGAGCGCCCCCCCGTAGCAACGGTTCGCTAGCGCCAGCGACGCGGCTCAGGGGGCCCAGGCGATGGGGGTCCACTTCAGGATGTCGATGGGGGTTTCGAGCGCGTTGCTGGCATCGGCGAGCTTGGTACCGACGACTTCGAAGCGCATCAACCGGCCACTGCCGACGGCGAGCTCTTCCACCAACCGGTGGCGGAACTCGATGAGGTCACCTTCGAACGCCGGGCCGATGTGGTCGCATCCGTCCCAGGCCACCACGGTGGCCAGGCCGGGCAGCATGCGCGTGAGCGACGCCTGGGCCAGCCCCTGCACGTGGCCGCCGTACACCAGGCGCGCACCCGTTGCTGCTGTGGTGAAGTCGCGGTGTACCGCTGCCTGATTGAACGTCAGCCGGGCCAGCGGCGCGGCCATGTCGACGTGGTCACGAAGCGGGTCGGGACGATCGTCGCCGACAGGCCAAGACGTGGACGGCAGACCCGACAGGTCCCACGAAGGCGCGGCGTCAGCCAGATCGGCCAGTGGTGTGGGGTCAGACGGCCCCGGGATGTCGTCGTCGTGGCCGGGTTGGCCGGGGCCACGGCCGCGCACCAACGCGCAACGCTCGTACCGGATGACCGGGCCGGAATCGGTCGACGTGGTGATGCCCAGCCACACCTTCCCGCGGAACTGGTCGCCCTTCGGAGCCGAATCTTTCAACCCGAGCACCGTGGTGGTGGTGCGCAGCGTGTCGCCCACCTCCACCGGTGCGAGCACACGCACCGAGCGGTAGTACAGGTTGGCGATGGCCTGGCGGGTGGCCATGGTGGTCTGGCCGATCGAGTACTGCATCACCAGCGCCGGGTTCGCCAGCGATCGCCCGCTGCCCGAGGCGCTGGCGTACGCCGTGAGGTCCGACACCAGCAGGTTCTGGTCGCCCGTGATCGCCCGGTACAACACGTTGTCGGCTTCGGTGACGGTGAGCGACGGCAACGGCGGCAGCGTGGCACCCACGACGAAGTCCTCGTACAGGGGCCCATGCTTGGAGGTGTCGAACATCGCCCAATCGTCGCACTTGGGCGGTGGGTACCACCAAGTCGTCGGGCACCGTTTCAGGCGTCGGTTGCCCCGCCACGACCGCCCATCGACCGCTGGCTATGTGACGCGGAGCCCATTGGGGTCTACGGTGGACGGTGTGACTGACGAGCAGCGTCCTTACGGCGGCATTGCCGCTGATCCCGCATTGAAGCGGGTTCGCACCCGCCACTTCCAGCGGGCGAAAGAGCAAGGCATCAAGATCACCGGCCTCACCAGCTACGACTGCCTGTCGGCTTCCATTTTCGACGATGCGGGCATCGACTTCCTGCTCGTCGGCGACTCAGCCGCAAACACCGTGTTCGGCTACGACACCACCATCCCCGTCACGCTCGACGAACTGATTCCCCTGACTCGTGCGGTGGCGAGCACCGTGAAGCGGGCGTTTGTCATCGCGGACATGCCATTTGGCACGTATGAGAACGGCCCGGACGAAGCATTGAAGACTGCCATCCGTTTCATGAAGGAAACCGGCGCCCACGCCGTGAAGTGTGAGGGCGGGGAGCGCAGTTCGAAGCAGATTCGCCGCATCGTGCGAGCTGGCATTCCGGTCATGGCGCACATCGGTTTCACGCCGCAGAGTGAACACGGGCTCGGCGGCCACATCATCCAAGGGCGCGGCGACAGTGCACAGGCGCTGATGGAGGACGCCCTTGCCGTCGAGGAAGCCGGTGCATTCGCGGTGGTGCTGGAGATGGTGCCATCAGAGGCGGCACGCGACATCACCGCCAAGCTGTCGATCCCCACCATTTCGGTCGGGGCAGGCCCGCATTGCGACGGTCAGCTGATGGTGTGGAGCGACTGGGCAGGCTTCACGCGGGGTCGTATCCCGAAGTTCGTCAAGCGCTACGCCAACATCGGCGAGACGCTGCTGGAAGCAGCCAAGACGTATCGCGAAGAGGTGGAAGCGGGCATCTACCCGGCACCCGAACACGAATACTCCGAGTAACCGTTCCCTGTGAGGTTCGAACGTGCCGCTCGTTCCAACGATCGACCTGTCGACGTTCCGCAGCACCCAGAGCTACTGATCGAAGTGTCACGCAGCAGCCGAGTCGACGGCGTGGCTTCAGAAGCGACGATTCCTAATGTCGGCTGCGGTGAGTCCCTCGAAGTGCGGCCGTTGCCTGGAATTCAGGTCTTCGATGATCTGGTTGACCTGCTCGTTGGTGAGGTCGCCGTCGGTCGCGAGTCGAAACATGACCGTGCGGAGGTCGGCGACACGGGCACCAGCACGTTGTAGTACAGGGAAAGCGGCGACGTCGTCGGAGACCAGGAGGCCGTCGCCGTCGATGGCGAGAATCGCTCCGGCCGATTCGCCGATGTGTTGCCCAGGGACCGTGCCCCCGAGCAATGCAGCGATGGCCTCGGCTCGGTCTCGCTGCTGGTCATCAAGCGAGACCGGAGCGCCGCCCAATGCCTGACCGCAGCGGATCGCTGCTTGCGCCAGCCCAGCTGGAACGTCGCTGCGTGATTGCCGGTCGATGTGTTGGAGTTCGGACAGCACGTCGGTCGGCCACGCAGCATGTCCCTGCCAACGCTCCCGAATGATTGGAAGCAGAAGCTTCGTCGACGCGATCGAGAGCAGGAAGCCGGTGTCGGAGACGATGAGCATTGTGGGCAATGTCAGAGCGCGGCGAGTGTGTCGTCGTCGATCTCTACGTGCGGTTGCCGGAGGCCTTCAGCGTCGAACCGCGCGCCGAGTGTCTCGACGTCGACTCCAAAGGCCTGAGCCATCAGGCCGATCCCGACCTTGCCGTCGCCATACGCGACGCGAAGTCGGCGTTCGATTCGAGCAGGCACGCGCGCACTCAGCCCGACTTCCCAGGCATCGAGATCTGAGGATCGTCCAGCGCGAGCGAACAGTTGCCGCACAAGGCTCGAGCCGATGATCGAGCCAGCGGCGTCGTCGATGAGATCGAGTTCGGTGACCCGGATGAGCAGTGCTTCCTTGCTGACGCCGTATTCGACCAGCGCGCCGACAAATGTCTCAATGGCAGGCCGGTTGCCGAACAGATCGCCCAAAGCAGCGGCCGGCATCAGTAGTTCGGACGCAAACCGGTTGGCGCGCCGCTCGGTCTGATCGGCTGGGTTAGCCGGGTCGTCGACGATGATCGGGCGGGCGTCTCCGAGCAGCCAGTGACCCAACTCGTGGGCAAGCGTGAAGCGTTGCCTGGTACGGCGGTCGTCACCGTTGAGGACCGTGAGTGCCACTTCGTCGCCTGCCTGCACGAGCACCCCGGCGGGTCCGCTGTCGCCGAACGAGTCGATCGCTACGTCAAGCCCAAAGGCATGTTCGACGGCACCGATCAGATCGGCGATGCCACCCAAAGGGCCGACTCCGAGGTGTTGGCGGGCTTCGCGAGCCAGATCATCGATCGCAACGTTGGTCGGTCGCTCGAGCTCGTGTAGCCGGCGCGGCCGCGCTGGCTCTGCGACGCCGATCTGGTCAGCAATTCCATCAACCTCGAGAAGCTCGCGTGCCCGTCGCAGTGCGGGGTCGGGGCTGCTGCCCGCGGCCCGCGCCGCAGCGGCAAGTGCTGCGGTTCGCGTTGGTAGGCCGAGCAACTCACGTGACGTCGTGCCGAGCAGCTCGGCGATCAGGGCGAGCTCGTATCCGTCGAGGCGGCGACGCCCCGACTCGATTTTAGAGACCGTCGATGGGTCGACGGCGAGCAAAGCTGCAATGTCGGTCTGGCGAATGTTTCCGGCCGCCCTCAGCAATGCAATCCGCTCGCCGATCTGTTCGTCTCGCTCAGACATGCACTCCACTCTAACGCAACATGCGAAAATCGCAAGTTTGACGACATAGTCCGGCACTGATGTCTCGAGTTCGACAGCCGCACACCTTGCTTCCAAGTCACAATCCCGGCCTTCACCTCGGCCGACCCGCGACACCCCTGAACAACGACCAGCCGCACCTGCCACTATGTCCCCCATGGCGGCTGCCCCTGAGACGATCAAGAATCACGCTTCGTTCATCTGGTCCGTCGCCGACTTGCTGCGCGGCGACTACAAGCAGTCGGAGTACGGCAAGGTGATCTTGCCGCTCACCGTGCTGCGCCGGTTCGACTGCGTGCTCGCCCCGGTGAAGGGCGACATGCTCACCCGCTTCGACCAGCTGAAGGGCAAGGTCGAGAACTTCGGCCCGATCCTCGATCAGCTCACCGAGATCGAAGGCCTGTGGAACATCAGTGCGTTCGACATCCCCAAGCTGCTGAACGATCCAGACAACATTCGCGACAACCTGCTGAACTACCTCGCCGGCTTCTCGCCAGAGGCGCGTGAGATCCTCGACCGGTTCGAGTTCGCCACCCAGATCACCCGGCTCCACAGGGCGGGCCTGCTGTACATGGTGCTCAGCAAGTTCGCCGACCTCGATCTGCACCCCGACCAGGTGAGCAATTTGGAGATGGGCTACCTGTACGAGGAGCTGATCCGCAGGTTCTCCGAGCTCTCGAACGAGACAGCTGGTGAGCACTTCACCCCGCGCGAGGTGATTCGCCTGATGGTGAACCTGCTGTTCATCGAAGACGACGACATCCTGTCGAAGCCCGGCGCGAAGGCCACGCTGTACGACCCAGCCTGTGGCACCGGCGGCATGTTGAGCGTGGCCGAGGACTACGTGCGCAGCCAGAACTCCCAAGCCACCCTCCACGTGTACGGCCAGGAACTGAACGCCGAGACCTACGCGATCTGCCGATCCGACATGATGCTGAAGGGCCAGAACGCCTCGAACATCAAGCTCGGCAACTCCCTCAAGAAGTACGACCCGGAAGACCCCGGCGACCAGGGCGACCAGCACCCGACCGAACGGTTCGATTATCTGCTGGCCAACCCACCCTTCGGCGTGGAGTGGAAGAAGGTCGCCGATTCGGTGCAGCACGAGCACCAGTCGCTCGGCTTCGCCGGCCGCTACGGGGCGGGCCTGCCGCGTATCAACGACGGCAGCTTCCTGTTCCTGCAGCACATGGTCTCGAAGATGAAGCCAGCCGATCAGGGTGGCTCGCGCCTCGCAATCGTGTTCAACGGCTCACCCCTGTTCACCGGTGCAGCCGGCAGCGGCGAGAGCGAAATCAGAAGATGGATCATCGAGAACGACTGGCTCGAGGCCGTGGTGGCACTGCCCGATCAACTCTTCTACAACACCGGCATCTCCACCTACTTCTGGATCGTCACCAACCGCAAAGCCAAGAACCGCAAAGGCAGAGTCCAGCTCATCGACGCCCGCCAGAGCTTCGCCAAAATGCGCAAGAGCCTGGGCGAAAAGCGCAAAGAAATCAGCGAACAGCAACTGAACGAAATCGTCCGCCTCTACGGCAACTTCGATCAGCAGCAAAGCGAAGACGACGAGGCAAGAGTCAAGATCTTCAACAACGAAAAGTTCGGCTTCCTGCGAATCACGGTGGAGCGACCCCTGCGATTGAAGTGGGAGGTGACAGAAGCGTCCGCGGACGCGCTGCTGGCCGACAAGCGGCTGGCCAAGCTGGATAGTGAGGTGCGGGATGCGCTGGCCGAACACGCCCGCGGAAGCGCGGGCAAGCAGTTCGACAGCGACGCCGAAGCAAGGAAGCAGGCCAAGCAATGGATGGCCGACTTGG
>DATKCX010000394.1:0-17431 GCA_035512975.1 Ilumatobacter sp. | reverse complement strand
ATGGGCCTGTTCAACATCGGAGCCGACGGCCAGTACCGACTCGGGGCACTGTTCGCGGCGTACTTCGGTGCGAAAGCCGATTTGCCACCGATCCTCCACGTGCCCTACATCATCGTCATCGCGGTCCTCGTCTCCGGCATGTGGGCGGCGATACCCGGCATCCTCCAGGTCACCCGTGGCGTCAACGTGGTGATCTCGACGATCATGTTGAACTTCATCGCCACCGGCCTCACTGCCTGGTTGCTCGGCAACTACTTCAAGTTCGATAGCGACAACCTTGCGTCGGCCACCAAGACAATCCCCATCAGCGGTCGGCTGCCCAACCTCAACCGTCCGCTCGAGGCGCTCGGTCTCAACTTCCGTGACGGCCTGGCACTACAGGGCTACATCGTGATCGCGGTCATTGTCGGCGTCGGCTACTACGTGTTGTTGTTCAGGAGCCGATTCGGGTTCGAGCTTCGGGTGTCGGGCGAGAATCCCAGCGCGGCTGCATCGTCGGGCATCAACCCCAAGAAGATGGTGCTGACCACGATCATCATCTCGGGCGCGGTCGCCGGCTTGATCGGCATCGGCCCGCTGCTGTCTGACCCTCAGCACCTCAAGTACAGCGACCAGTTCCCGCAGACCCTCGGGTTCACGGGCCTCGCGCTCGCCCTGCTCGGACGCAACCATCCGGTCGGCATCGCCTTCGCCGCGATCGTGTGGCACGCGATCGAGCGCGGTACGCAACCGCTCAACCAGAAGGGCTACCCCCAAGAGATCGGTCAGATTCTCCAGGGAGCGTTCCTGTTGACTGCAGTCATCGTGTTTGAAGTGATGCAACGGCGGGTCCAGCGCGAGGTGATGCAGCAGGCCGCTGCACGAGGCGTCGATCCGCAGCCGCCACCTCCGTCATCGCCCGCACTCGGCAACGGAGGCATGGCATCCGCATGAGCGACGTGATCGAACACACACCAGACACCGCTCCGAAGGACGCCCGGCGGTGGTTCGAGGGCCGCAACCTCGCCGTCGTCATGACGGTGGTCGGCATCGTCATCATCTCGACGGTGCGGCTCATCGCAGATGCCGACCGCCTCACCTCGTCCACGACCGTCGGCACCGGCCTGCGGCTGGCGATCCCCATCGCGTTGGCCGGCATCGGCGGGTTGTACGCCGAACGTTCCGGAACGGTGAACATCGGCCTCGACGGGATGATGACGCTCGGTACCGTCATGGCGGGATGGGCAGGCTGGAACTGGGGTCCGTGGGCCGCGTTGATCGCCGGCATCCTCGGCGGCGTGGCCGGGGCGATGTTGATGTCGCTCGCTACGACCAACTTCGGTGTCAACCACGTCATCGCGGGTTTTGCGATCAACATCATCGGCCCGGGTGTTGCCCGCTTTCTCGCCAACGTGTGGTTCACCACCCCCGAGGCCTCTGCAGCGGGCGGATCGATCACCTCCAGCCCACGGATCACCGGCGGTCTCCCCCGTGTCTCGTTCCCTGTGCTCTCCGACGGCCCCGACCTCTTGGGCGACCTCGAGGGCAAGGGCTGGTTCGTGCTCTCCGACCTCGCCGGCATTCTCAAGGGGCTCACCACCGACGTCCGGTTCGACTCGATGCTCGCGGTCGCCCTCATCGTGTTGACTGCCTATGTCATCTGGCGCACACCGTTCGGCCTACGTCTCCGGGCCGCTGGCGAGAAGCCTGGTGCCGCTGAGTCGTTGGGTGTGTCGGTCAACAAGATGCGCCACGCCGGCATGGCCATCTCGGGCGGCTTCGCCGGCCTCGGCGGTGCCGTGCTCGTGTTCGCCGGTGCCAACCAGTACCAAGCTGGGCAAGTTGCCGGCCGCGGCTTCCTCGGATTGGCGTCGCTCGTGTTCGGCAACTGGATGCCGGCCGGCGTCGTCGCCGGCGCTGGCGTGTTCGGGTACGCCCAGAGCGTCGCGATCAGCCTGGATTCGGGCGTCTCGGTACGGGCATTGATCCTCGCAGCCGCAATCGCGCTCACACTGCTCGCCGTCCAAGCGTCGGCAAAGCGTTCGCACGGTGCTGCTGCCGTCGAGTTGGTCTTCGCCGCACTGGCCTTCACCGCGTATTCCCTGGTCGAGGAGGTCAACTCCCAGTTCGTCTACATGACGCCGTACGTCGTCACGCTGATCGTGATCACGGTGTTCTCCAAGCGACAGCGCCCGCCATCCGCCGCCGGAATCCCCTACTTCAAGGGCCAGTCGCTCTAGCGATAGCTGCGTGATCGATGCCCGCGACGAGCGCCGGCTCGATCGAGGTTCCACCGTCAGCGTCGTCCCACGGGCTCAGCTCGCGCGCCGGTCGGAGACGACTTCGGGGCGGTACCGTTCACGGCCATGATCGACGACCTCATTCTTCGGGCGCCGAAGGTACTGCTGCACGACCACCTCGATGGAGGGTTGCGGGCCTCGACAGTGATCGAGCTCGCAGGTGAGTACGGCTACCAAGGCTTGCCCAGCACCGATGTCGCCGACCTGTCCGCCTGGTTCAACCGTGGAGCGAAACGCAACGACCTGGTGCTGTACCTCGAGACGTTCGCCCACACCGTCGGGGTCATGCAACACAAAGACGCCATCGAACGGGTGGCGTTCGAATGCGCTCAAGATCTCGCCGCAGACGGCGTCGTGTACGCCGAGGTTCGCATGGCACCAGAGCTGTGCATCGGGGCCGGCCTCACGCTCCAAGAGGTGCTCGATGCGATCCTGCTCGGGTTTCAGCGCGGATCGGCCGGCACCGACCTGACGATCTACACCATCTGCTCCGCAATGCGCACGGCCGCCATGAGTCGCGCGATCGCCGAGCTGGCCGTTGCCAACCGCGACTGCGGAGTGGTGGGGTTCGACATCGCCGGTGCCGAAGCCGGTTACCCACCATCACGCCACCTCGACGCCTTCCAGTACGTGATGCACGAGAACTTTCAGTCCACGATTCATGCCGGCGAGGCGTTCGGTCTGCCGTCGATCTGGGAAGCGGTTCAGCACTGCGGCGCATCTCGACTCGGGCACGGCGTGCGCATCGTCGACGACATCACCGGCGACCGCGGCAACGAGCAACTCGGACGCCTGGCAGCATTCGTGCGCGATCGGCGCATCTGTTTGGAACTCTGCCCCACGTCGAACGTCAACACCGGGGTGTGCGCCTCCATTGCCGATCACCCCATCGAACTGCTCCGCCGATTGCGCTTTCGCGCCACGGTGAACACCGACAACCGTCTCATGAGCGACACGTCGATGAGCAACGAGATGCAGCAGCTGCACGAAGCCTTCGGGTGGGGTCTCAGCGACTTCGAGTGGCTCAGCATCAACGCCATGAAGTCGGCGTTCGCACCGTTCCCCGAGCGGCTGCGGATCATCAACGGTCTCATCAAGCCGCGCTACGCGTTGCTCAACGCCGAAGCCAATCTCGGAACCCTCTAGGACACGATCATGCCCGTCACCGTCACCTTGGTCGACCACCCGCTGGTCGCCGATTCACTCGCCCGCATCCGCGATCGCGACACCCCGAACCCTGTGTTCAGGACCAATCTCGAACGAATCGGCACACTGCTGTTGGCCGAAGCGACCCGTTCGCTGCGCACGGTCGACGGCACCGTGGAAACACCGCTCACCACCGCACCGGCGCGTCGCCTGGCCGTGCAGCCCATCATCGTGCCGGTGTTGCGAGCCGGATTGGGCTTTGTGCATGCCGCCCAAGAACTCATGCCGGCCGCCGACGTGGGGTTCATCGGCATCTCGCGTGACGAGGAAACGTTCGAGCCCAAGGCCTACGTGAACAAGCTGCCCGAATCGCTTGCCAACCGGCCGATCATCGTCATCGACCCCATGCTGGCCACCGGCGGCTCCCTGGTGTACACGCTTCGCTTGTTGCTCGAACGCGGTGCCACCACACCGATCACTGTGGTGTGCGCCTTGGCCGCACCAGAGGGCATTCAGCGGCTGCGTGACGAGCACCTCGACCTGCACCTGGTCACGGCTGCCATCGACGACCACTTGAACGAGCACGCGTTCATCGTGCCGGGCCTCGGCGACGCCGGCGACCGCCAATTCGGCACCGGCGGCTGATGACCGAGGTAGCTCACCACAGCTCCGACGCGCGCCGACGCTGGAGCGTTGCCCAGCCATACGTCGTCAACGCGGCGCTGGCGCTGATCATCGGCACCATGCTGGCGATCATGTTCGCCGTCCAGCACCGAGGGCACTGGTGGGGCGACGACTGGGCCCTGTACATCCGCCAAGCCGAAGGGCTCCTCGACGGCAATCCGGGCAAGGTCGGCGACGAGAACGTCTTCACCACCACCATGTCGGCCGGAGCGCCGTTCAGCCCCGGGTTGTACCCGTGGGGATTTCCGTTTCTCCTCGCGCTCGCCATTCCGTTCGTGGGGAGCGGCGTCGACGACTTGGTGATCGTGCCGTTCCTCGGAGCGCTCGCGTTCGCCCTCGGTTGGTACGGCCTCGCCAAACCGCGCATCGGTGCCCCCACTGCACTGGTCGGCCTGATTGCGGTGTGCTTCACACCGTTGCTGCTGGGATGGGCAGAGCTCATCCAGTCTGAATTCCCGTTCGCTGCAGCGGTCATGTTGACACTGGTGTGGCTCGACCGTCTGATCGCCCGCGACGGGCTGCTCGGAATCGACGAGCGCTGGCTCTCGCTGGTGTTGCTCGGGTTCGGTGCCTTCTTCGCGTTCGAAACGCGTCGCGAAGGCTTCGGCCTGATCCCCGCGATCGCCGCCGCACAGCTCGTCGTCCTCATCGGTCGACGCGGTCGCGGCGAGCCGGCACCGTGGCGCCTACCCCGCCGCGAACTGCGGCACCTCGCCGCGCGGTGCGCCGTGCCGCACGCCACCGCACTGGTTCTGGTGGTGGCTGCCAAGGTGCTGCTTCCCACCGTGATCGTGCCCAAACTCGAAGGTGTCAGCGCGGCCAACATCTGGACCCGCAAGCGCAAGCACGTGGGCCATCTGGCCGAGCTGGCAGGATTCAAACGGCCCGGCATCGACCACGCCAACGTCTTCGGCAGCGTTCGCTTCGGGTGGACGGTCGTGGTGATCTGGCTCATCCTGTTCGGTGCCGGCGTGGTGTTGGCGTTCACACTCAACCGCCAACGCGATGCCCATCTGGTGGTGTACATCCTGGTCGCAGGTGCCCTTGGCACCAGCTTCAGCGCCACCCTCAGCAGATACCTCGTCTCCGTTGCACCGCTGATCTCGCTGTTGGCGTTGACGGCAGTGGTCACCCTTGCCGGTTGGAAGCGGAGATGGATCGGCGTGGTCGTGGCGACCGCACTGTTGATTCCCATCGCCGGCGCGAATTTGCACGATGCGAACAAACGCATCGACAACGCCGAACGCTTCGAGGAGTACAACCAGATCGAATGGGGCGCGCAGCACCCCGACGCGATCGAGATGTTCGACCAGGTGAAGGCGCTCACGGAACCGAACGACATCGTTGCCTCACCGAAGGGACGTGCGATGGTGCTGGAAACCGGACGTAGATCGGTGCAGGTCGATGACTATCGGCCCATGCCCACACTCGTCACACCCGACCTCGTCGTCACCGACATGGGCAGCAAACGTGTCGCCGAGTTGGCCAACAACCCCAGTTACCGGGAGGCCTGGCGCAACAGCCGATTCGTGCTGTACACGCTGGTCGCCAACGACTCACCAACCTGATGGCCGGGTACGGCGAGCACTCATGTCACGAGTTCGTGCGCGGCACCGATCGACACATAGGTCGCTCTCGCTCGTCGATCTCGGGTCAAGAGCGTCGCTCCTGCCTGTATCGACGTGAGTGCGATCAATGCGTCGTACACAGCGCCGCCCGCGACACGATGATCGGCCAGCACCTGAATCAGACCCTCTGACATGTCGGAGTCGAGTGCAACGATCGGGAGGAAGCGCTGCGCAATCAACGTGGCAGCGTCAGCTGTGTCGAGTCGGGCGTCTCCCGGCAGTCTCGTCAGAACCGAATAGGTTTCGATCGCTGCGTGCGCACTGAGACCGAGCTCGAGCCCGGCGAGATGGCGCATCACGTGGTGATGTGCCGAATGCGAAGCCTGCAACGCCGGTACCGCGACGCTGGTGTCGACCATCCACTGCATCAGCGCCGAATCGAGTCGATGAGGTCAGACACGTCATCGTCGGTGACCACGGTGTCCGACACCGCCACGAGCACGCCGTCACGGTGCTCGAGGCGCGCTGTGCGGCCTCCGGGCGCAATGTGGAGGCCGTCGCCGTACAGCGAGATGTCGACCGTCGAACCTGGCGTGAGGCCGAGGCGATCCCTGAGTGCCTTGGGTACGACGATTCGTCCGACCTGATCCACGACCGCTCGCATGGGATCAGGCTACCAGTTTGCTCCCAGTTGGCTTCGCCGGCTCCCGCCGGCGAGGTGTTGGATCTGGTCGAGCTCTCCGACTCAGAGAATCCGATCGTCGGGCTCGACTTGTGACTCGCCCGCTAGCCGGCGACGAGTGCTGCCAACGCGGCGACGAACGGTTTGGGATCGGCGTCGATCGCTTCCCCGTAAATCTTCACCTTCGGTTCGGTGCCACTGGGCCGCACCTGCACCCGCACTCCCCCAGCCAGTTCGAACCTGAGCAAGGACGCCTCGGGGTACTCCTGCACCGTAAGCACCTCGCGACCACCGATCTCGCCGGGCGGAGTTGCGCGCAACTCGGCCACTCGAACCGCCGCCTCCGCCGGAGCCATCCGCACCGAAGCGTCGGCCATCTGATGGCGACCGAAGCGGGCGGCGATGTCGTCGAGGAGATCTTGCAGCGTGTGGCCCGCGGCAGCAGCGACGGCAGCGATCTCGGCGAACAGCACCGCCGCGGTGATGCCGTCTTTGTCGCGGGGCTGCTGGGCAACGAGGTACCCCAGCGCCTGTTCGTAGCCGAACACGAACTGATGGTCGGGGTGGTTGCGGATCTCGTGTGCGATCCATTTGAACCCCGTGAACGTCTCGACCGAGGTGACGCCGGCCGCTTCGGCCATACGGCCCAGCAGCGACGACGACACCAGCGTGGTCACCGCCAGTCGGTCATCGCCCGACGTGGCGTTCAGCAGGTAGTCGGCCATGAGCCAACCGATCTCGTCGCCTCCCAGCCGCCGCCATGTGCCGTCGGCCTGGGGAATCGCAGCGCCCAACCGGTCAGCGTCCGGATCGTTCGCCAGGGCGATCTGAGCGCCCGCTTCGGCCGCAACAGCCAACAGCAGATCCATCGCTCCCGGCTCTTCCGGATTCGGAAACGAAACCGTCGGGAACGTGCCGTCTGGCTCGAACTGTTCCGTGACGACCACCGGTTCCGGTAGCCCCGCAGCGGCGAACGCACGCATCAACGTCGCTCCGCCGACGCCGTGCATCGCGGAGTAGGCCACGGTGACACCAGCCACGTCGGGCCGAAGTCGAACGGCGGGAACCGATGCGACGTACGCATCGAACAAACCCTCGCCGACCGACGTGATCAGTGGATCGTCGGCTGGTGCCATCGGCACATTCAGCGGGTCGACGGCGTCGATGCGGGCGGAGATCCCCGTGTCGTGCGGCGACACGATCTGCGAGCCGTCGTCGAGGAATACCTTGTACCCGTTGTCGGCCGGCGGGTTGTGCGAAGCCGTCACCACCACGCCTGCTGCAGCGTCGACTTCCACCACCGACCAGGCGACCACCGGAGTGGGCACGAACCCGTCGAACAGCTGCGTGGGGATGCCGTATGCTGCCATCACCCGCGCGGTGTCGAGCGCGAAGAGGTCGCTCTTGCGACGCATGTCGAACCCCACCACGACACCTCGCTTGGTGGCGGTCGGGTCGGTGTCGAGCAGGTAGTGCGCAAGGCCCGCTGCTGCTTGGCGAACGACGAGCCGATTCATGCGCTGCGGGCCTGCGCCCACGGCGGCGCGCAAGCCGGCGGTGCCGAACTGCAGTCGTCCGGTGAATCGGTCGGCCAGCTCCGCAGGGTCGCTGCGATCGAGCAACTCCTGGAGCTCGGCTCGCATGTCGGCGTCGGGTTCGGAATCGAGCCACGCTTCCACTCGCGCACGCACGGCCTGGTGTTCGAGTTCAGTCACCCAGCCAGCGTACGCGCCGACACCACCCAACACGAGTCGCCCGCGGCGCGGCGTCACACGAGCGTGTGCAGCTCGACGAGCGGGCGCGGGCCGACGTGCGAGATCACTTCCGCAGCAGCGATCGACCCCAGATGCGCACAGTCGGCCAGCTCGCGACCGCGCGTGAGGCCATGCAGGAAGCCAGCGGCGTACAAGTCGCCGGCACCTGTGGTGTCGACCACCTTGCGAACCGACACCGCCGGTGCCGTGATGACTTCGTTGGGCGTCACCACCAAGGACCCACGGGCACTCACGGTGATGGCAACCAGCGGACAATCGGCCCGAACGGCCTGCACCGCCTGGTCGAGCGTTTCGGTTTCGTAGAGGGCCTTGATTTCGGCTTCGTTGCCGAACAGCAGGTCGACTTCGTCAGACACCAGCGCTCGGAAGTCGTCACGATGACGTTCCACACAGAACGAGTCAGACAATGTGAGCGACACCTGCCGGCCGGCTTCGTGTGCCACTCCGGCTGCCACTCGGAACGCCTCCTTGGCTTCCGGGCGATCGAACAGGTAGCCCTCCATGTACAACACGGTGCCCTGCGCAACGGTGTCGATGTCGACGTCGCCGATCGCCAGCAGACTCGACGCGCCGAGGTAGGTGTTCATCGTTCGTTCGGCGTCGGGGGTGACCACGATGATGCAGCGCCCGGTGGGGATGTCGTTGTCGCGACCACCTGGACGGAACTGCACGCCCACAGCGAGCAGGTCGTGGCCGAACACATCGCCGAGATCGTCGGCGCTGACCTTGCCGATGTAGGCCGCCCTGCTGCCGAAGCTGGCCACACCGCACACCGTGTTGGCGGCAGAACCGCCGCTCATCTCCACCGCAGAACCGAGCGCCTGATAGAGCTGCAACGCCCGATCGGTGTCGATCAGGTCCATCCATCCTTTGACGAGCTGGTGTTGCTCGAGAAATGCGTCGGGGGCGTGTGCGATCACATCCACCAACGCATTGCCCATACCCACCACATCGAAACGCGCAGAATTCACCGCCCGAACGCTACAAGGTTTCCTCCGGGACGACCCGGAACACATGAGCAACGACAACGATCCACCTCTCCGCTCGTCCGGTCACGGGCGCTACCATCCGCGTGTGCCCGAAACCTCGACGCTTCATCTCGATCCGCATCGCCTGCCACGCACGGTCGTGCCGAGCCGGTACGAACTCGACCTCGAACCAGACCTCGCGGCGGCCACGTTTCACGGGTTTGTGTCGATCGATGTCACCTCCACCGACGACACCGACCTGCTCGTGCTGAACGCAGCCCAACTCAGCATCGTGTCGTGCAAGTTCGACGGCCTCGACGCCCCGTTCGAGCTGCACGAGGCCAGCGAACGCCTCTTCATCCGTCCCGAAGGGGGCGTCGTTCCCGGCGATCACATGCTCGACATCGAGTTCGACGGCATCCTCAACGACCAGCTGCGCGGCTGGTATCGAAGCACGTACCGCGACGGTGACGGCATCGAGCGGGTCATCGCCACCACGCAGATGCAGTCCACCGACTGCCGACGCGCCTTCCCGTGCTGGGACGAACCCGACTTCAAAGCCGTGTTCGGCGTCACGTTGGTGGTCGAACCCGACCTGCTCGCGGTATCGAACTGCCGCGAGATCAGCCGGGTCGATCGCGAGGGTCTCGACGGCGGGCCGCGAGTGGCCATCACGTTCGCCGACACCATGCTCATGAGCTCGTACCTCGTGGCGTTCGTGGTCGGCCCGTTGGTGGCGACCGAGTGGGTCGACGTCGACGGGATTCCCGTTCGACTGGTGTGTGTACCCGGCAAAGAATCGCTCACCGAGTTCGGGCTCGACGTCACCGCGTTCTGCTTGCGTTGGTTCCAGGACTACTACGGCATTCCGTATCCCAGCGACAAGGTCGACCTCTTGGCGCTGCCCGACTTTGCAGCGGGTGCGATGGAGAACCTCGGCTGCATCACGTTCCGAGAGAGCCTGCTGCTGGTGAACCCGGCCACCGCCACGCAGTTCGAACGACAGACCGTTGCCGACGTGGTGGCGCACGAACTCGCCCACATGTGGTTCGGTGACCTCGTCACGATGGAATGGTGGAACGGCATCTGGTTGAACGAGGCGTTCGCCACCTTCATGGAGCTGGCGGCGTGCGACGCGTACCGGCCGGAATGGGAGCGGTGGACCAGCTTCGGCTTGGAGAAGAGTGTTGCGTTCGAGGTCGACTCGTTGTCGTCAACGCGGTCGGTCGAGTTCCCCGTGCACTCCCCCGCCGACTGCGAAGGCATGTTCGACGTGCTCACGTACCAAAAGGGCGGCGCGCTGCTGCGCATGCTGGAGCAACACCTCGGAGCTGAGCAGTTCCGCGTCGGCGTCAGCCACTATCTGCGCACCCACGCGTACGCGAACACCGACACCAGCGACTTGTGGGATGCCATCGAGCACACATCTGGCGAGCCGGTTCGCCGCATCATGGACTCGTGGATCTGGCAGCCCGGCTACCCATTGGTGAGCGCTCGGCTGTCAGCCAATGGTGCCGAGCTCGTGTTGTCGCAGCGCCGTTTCTCATTCGACCCCGAAGATGTGTCCACGTCGCTGTGGGCCATCCCGATCGGCATCCGCCAGGGGGATCAGAGCGACTCGGTGTTGCTCGACGGCGACGAGCTCCGTCTACCGCTCGGCGACGGTCCAGTGGTGCTCAACACCGGCGGCCACGGCTTCTACCGGGTGGAGTACGACGATGCGCTGCGCAGTCGCCTCACCCCCGAAGCGGTGGCCACGATGAGCACCCTCGAGCGCTACAACCTCGTCGATGACGCGTGGAATGCCGTGGTCGCCGGCTCCATGAACGCGACCGACTACGTCACCCTCGCCGAACAGTTCAGCGGCGAACGCGAACTCAGCGTGTGGCAAAGCCTCTCGATCGGCCTGCGCGCCGTCCGTCGGCTCATCACCGACAGCGACGCCGCCATCGCCGGTTTCGAACGACGCATCGTGGCGTTGGCCGGACCGGTCCTCGCCGATCTCGGCGAGCCGGTGCCAGGCGAAGCAGACCTCACCGCCAAGCTGCGCGGCCTGATGTTGTCGACGATGGCGTTGCAAGGCGCAGACCCTGCAGCGCGCGAGCGCGCGGCGAAGGTGTACCAGGCAGCCTTGAACGACCCGTTGAGTGTCGACGCCGAACTCGTCGCTTCAGCGACCGGAATCATGGCGGCCACCGGCGATGCCACGATGTACGACCGAATGCTCGATCGGGCGATCAACGCCGAGACGCCGCAAGAGCAACTCCGTCACCTGTACGCGCTCGCCGAGTTCGACGATGCCGAACTCATGACCCGCACGTGTGAACTGGCGCTCAGCGACGAGGTGAAGACCCAGAACGCACCATTCCTGTTGCGACTGTGCATCGCCAACCGCGAGCACGGCGAACAGGCCTGGAAATTTGTGCGCCAACATTGGGGCGACGTCAACGCGCGCTTTCCCCGCAACACCATCTCGCGCATGGTCGACACCGTGAAACTTCTCGACAGGCCGACACAGGTCGCCGATGTGCAGGGCTTCTTCGTGGAACACCCGATCGAGCAGGCGATGCAGACCATGGAGCAGATCCTGGAACGCCAACGGGTGAACGCCGACGTGCGGGCCCGCAGCACCGGGCCGCTCACCAACCTCATGAGTGAGTTGTGAGCATCTGATGCACGGTGAAGACACCGGCGGTATTCGCGAGTTCCATCTCGACGCCATCGCCGATGCCGACCCCTACCCGTACTGGTACGACGACGTCGACGAGCCACCCAGCAACCCCACACTCGTGCGAACCGAAACGTGCGACCTGTGCGTCGTCGGCGGCGGATACACCGGTTTGTGGACGGCGATCATCGCCAAAGAGCGCGACCCGTCGCGCAACATCGTCCTCATCGATGCCCACGAAATCGGGTCTGCAGCCAGCGGTCGCAATGGCGGCTTCATGGAGTCGAGTCTCACCCACGGCATGGCGAACGGTGCCGCCCGCTGGCCCGACGAGATCGAACTGCTCGAAGAGCTCGGCCTGAAGAACCTGAACGAAATCGAATCCGCTATCGAGCGCTACGACATCGATTGCGACTACGAACGCACGGGCGTCATCGACGTGGCGACGAGCACCCACGCCGAGAGCTACGTGCAGGAGTTGCGCGACGACTATCAGAAGCTCCGGTCTGCAGGTCAGCGGGTGGAATGGCTCGACGGGGCCGCGATGCGGGCGCAGCTCAACTCCCCGACGTACACCCACGGCCTCTGGCGCAAAGACCGCGCCGCGCTCGTCGACCCAGCTCGGTTGGTGTGGGGCCTCAAGGCGGCGGCCGAATCACTCGGCGTGCGCATCTACGAAGACACCAAGGCGACGGGGCTGGAACGCGACGGCGTGGGCGTGATCGTCAACACGCCACTCGGTCGAGTACGTGCTGGGAAAGTCGCACTCGGCACCAACGCGTTCAAGCCGGTGCTCAAGCGCATGGGCCACTACATCGCGCCGGTGTACGACTACGCAATGGTCACCGAGCCGCTGTCGATCACGCAGTTGGCGTCGCTCGGCTGGGCGAACCGGCAGGGCATTTCCGACATCGGCAACCAGTTCCACTACTACCGGCTCACCCAGGACAACCGGATTCTGTGGGGCGGGTACGACGCGGTGTACTTCTGGCGCGGCAAGATGAACTCCGAACTCGAGAGTCGACCCGAGACCTGGGCCAAGCTCAGCAAGCACTTCTTCGACACCTTCCCACAACTCGAAGGATTGAAGTTCGAACATCTGTGGGGCGGAGCGATCGACACCTCGAGCCGGTTCTGCGTGTTCTGGGGGCAGGCGATGCACGGACGAGTGGCGTACGCGGTGGGCTACACCGGGCTCGGAGTCGCTTCCGCCCGGTTCGGCGGTGAAGTCATGCTCGACCTGCTCGACGGCCGCAGGTCGATCGCCACACAGACCGAGTTCGTGAAACAGAAGCCCTTGCCGTTCCCACCCGAACCGTTCCGGTTCATCGGCATCCAGGCCACGCGTTGGTCGCTCGATCGAGAAGACAACACCGGTAAGCGCAACGCTTGGCTGCGTACGCTCGACCGGTTCGGCCTCGGGTTCGACAGCTGACACCGCGCATGTTGCTCGCGGCACTCGGCGACCTCGTCGACGACATCGTGGTCCACCTCGGTGGCCCGGTGCAGTTGGGCAGCGACACCACGTCGATCATTCGACGCAGGCGCGGTGGCAGTGCGGCCAACTTCGCCGCCACGGTCGCTGCCCTGGGGCACCAAGCCCGCTTTCTCGGCCAGGTCGGCGACGACGCGATCGGTGGAGTACTCGTCGCTGAGCTCGCGGCTACCGGAGTCGATGTCGGCTCCGTGCAGCGGGCCGGCACGACCGGCTCGATCGTGGTGTTGGTGGACGATGCCGGTGAGCGTCACATGCTGACGGATCGCGGTGCCTCGGTGCTGCTCGGCCACGTCGATGCGGCGTGGCTCTCAGGGGCCACCGTGCTGCACGTGCCCCTGTACTCGTTCGCCGCCGAGCCGTTGTCTGGCGCAGCGGCTGACCTCGTTGAGATTGCCCACACGCTGGGAGTTCCCGTCTCCGTCGACGTCTCGTCGACGGCGCTGATCGAGTCGCTCGGTGCCGCGAAGGTGGCTGACCTGCTCGCAACCATCGAACCAACAGTCGTATTTGCCAATCGCGATGAAGCGCGAGCGTTGGGCGAGAACCTCCCAGCTGTGGCTGCGCACACCTTGGTGGTCGTGAAGGCCGGCGCTGATGCGGCACAGTTGCTGATGCCGGCTCGTTCACCCGTTGCCGTGCCCGCCGTTGGGGTGCACGGCGTCGTCGACACCACCGGTGCCGGCGATGCGTTCGCAGCAGGGTTCCTCACGTCACCCGGCTGGCAGGGTGACCCCGTTCATGCCTGTGTCGCCGCCCACGAGTCAGCGGCTCGACACCTGCGATCGCTCGCCGCCCAGGCTGATGGTGTCTGATGGCGGCTGAATTCGTTGACGAGTCGACAGCACATCTGTACAGTGTCTAGATTCGGTCCGAGACGTTTGGGGAAGACATGACTGACACCGACACCAGCCGCTATCTCGAAGGCAACTATGCACCCGTGGTCGAGGAGATCACTGCGTTCGATCTGCCGGTGATCGGCGAACTGCCGGCGGAACTGAACGGCCGATACCTGCGCAACGGCCCGAACCCCCTGGCCGAGGTGGATCCGGCAACCCACCATTGGTTCGTCGGCGATGGCATGGTGCACGGCCTGCGGCTGAACGAAGGGCGCGCCGAGTGGTACCGCAACCGGTACGTCGGTTCAACGCAGGTGAACGCCCATCGCGGCCTGCCAGACATCGACGGCCCGAACTGGAACAACAGCCCGCTCGGGCCGAACACCAATGTCGGCGGTTTCGCCGGCACCACGTGGGCAATGATCGAAGCGGGCGGCTGCCCAGTGGAACTCACCTACGAACTCGACACCGTTGGCCGCAACGACTTCTTCGGCACGTTGCCCGGAGCGTTCACGGCACATCCGAAGCTCGATCCCGACACCGGGGAGCTGCACGCCATGGTCTACGCGTGGGCCGAGTGGATGGACCACGTGCAGTACGTGGTGGTCGGTGCCGATGGGCTGGTACGCCGCACTGTCGACATCCCGTTGCCCGGCATGACGATGATCCACGACATGTCGATCACCGACCGGTACGCCGTGGTGTACGACCAGCCGGTCACCGTCGACCTCGACCTGGCCTTCTCGGGGCGCTTCCCCTTCCGCTGGAACCCTGGCTACGGCAATCGGGTGGGCCTGCTGCCTCGCGAGGGAGACGCCACCGACATCGTGTGGATCGACGTGCCACTCGGCTATTCGTACCACCCGATGAATGCGTACGACGCTCCTGACGGGAGCGTGGTGATCGACCTGTGCAACTACGACACCATGTTCGACACCGATACTCTCGGTCCGTTCGGCGAGCCAGGCCTCGGCCGCCTCGAGCGGTGGGTGCTCAACCCAACCGCCCGCACCGCAGCCATCACCGTGGTCGACGAACGCTCGAACGAGTTCCCACGCCACCGCGGTGCCCTCTCCGGCAAGCCGTACCGCTACGGATACTGCGCGTCGCCCACGGTCGACAACGTGACCGGTTGGCCGACGGTGAAACACGACCTCACCACCGGCGAACGCACCACGTTCGATCACGGGCCCGGCAGAGCCGCCGGTGAACCGGTGTTCGTGGCATCGCTCGGGTCATACGACGGGCCAGGCCCAGAAGACGAAGGCTGGTTGGTCACCTTCGTCCACGACCTCGGCACCCAATCGACCGAGTTCGTGGTGCTCGACGCCCAAGACTTCAACCGGGGCTACGTCGCCCAGGTGCCGCTCCCCCAGCGAGTTCCCTTCGGCTTCCACGGCAACTGGGTCAGCGACCGAGCAGTACCTCCGCCAGCCACCTGAGCGGCTGGGCTCAGTCGCACGCCGAAGAAGGACATCGGCATGGCGGCGAGTTCCCGCACCGAAACGACAAAACCCCAGGCCGGTGGCCTGGGGTTTTTTGTGGAGCTGAGGGGAATCGAACCCCTGACCTCTTCATTGCGAACGAAGCGCTCTACCAACTGAGCTACAGCCCCGTAGCGAACGAGAGTGTACCGCCCAGAAATTCGATCCAACCCGCTGTGGCTAGCGGTGCATCCAGTCGTTCGGCCACGACGACGTGTCGCGCTGACGCATCTGCGTGAGCAGGTACACGTAACCGCACAGAGCGAGGAACGAGAAGGCGAACAAGTACAGCATGGCGGGTGCTTTGGTGGTCGCTGCCAAGAACAGCGTGCTACCGGTGGCGAGCACCAGCAGGAACATCACGTTGCTGCGACGGCGGCGAGTGGCGTCGGCCGACGTCATCGAGTGACGGGCGACGTGCGCTTGACGGTGCTGGGCAGGCCGACGTTGGCCACCGGTTGGGTCGCCATGGGTGCGCTTGCGTGGCGCTTCACGAGGAGCGGTGATGGTGGTGCCGCGCTCGGGCGTGCGATCGCTGTGGCTGCGAGTACCGGTGCGACGTGGCTGGCCAGCCGGCAGACCGGGACGACCGCCCGCAACCGGGCGATGCAATGGCGACTGGGCGAGCGGCCGAGCCATACCGCGCATGGAACCCGAGGCCCGACTGGGCACGGTGCTCTGCAGCTTGTTGAGCTGCCGACGGAAGTCGGTGACCGAGGAGTTGGGCCGGTTTTCGATGCGGTTCCGCAACAGCGGCGGAATCAACACCGCAGCCCATGTAGCACCTAATACCAGGAGCACCAGCTCACCCATGCGTTTGACATTCCTTCACTCGACAATAGAGACGCGAATCTGCGCTGCGGGTTTGTGGCCCACCGTCACGACCGAGATCACGGATGTGATCGCGAGCTGACGGCCCAGCAGGTTTCGTTACGATTCTACGACAATCGTAACACTCGTCGCAACGTATGGCATGCACCACGTGACGAATCCGGTCGACCGGTCACGCTGTGTGCTCGGCGGCGTGGTCGTCCGGGTGCTCGTCAGACCGGCGATACGTGCCCGATCGGCCCCCGGTTTTCTCCCACAATGCGAGGTCGCCGATGGTCATACCGCGGTCGGCCGACTTGCACATGTCATAGATCGTGAGCGCGGCGACGGAACAGGCGTGGAGCGCTTCCATCTCCACCCCCGTGCGATCGATCGTCTCCACGAACACCTCCACCGACACGAAGTCGTCGCCGATGTCGAAGCTCACCGAAACCGAGCCGATCAGCAACGGGTGACACAGCGGAACCATGTCGGACGTTCGTTTCGCGGCCTGGATTCCGGCGACACGTGCCACAGCGAGCACGTCGCCCTTCTTCACTTCCCGATTGGCGATGGCTGCGGTGGTCTCGGGCAACATGTACACCTTGCAACGCGCGACGGCACGGCGGTGCGTCGGCTCTTTGGGGGTGACATCGACCATACGTGCTCGACCCATCGGGTCGAGATGGGTGAACTCCAAGTCGCTCATGCGCACCCAAAGCTACTTGCTCGCGCAACCCTCGGCCGGCAACAACTCACGGCACAACTCACGGCACGACGATCGGGCCGGTGTCGACCACCTCGAACAGATCGCCCGAAATCGACTTGAGTTGGTTGAGGTCGTCGTCGTTCCAACCGGTGCTCGGTGCTCCCTGGAAGAACCAGTTGGATCCGTTGTCGGCCACGATCAACCCGTACCGCAGCATCGCCTCGGCGATGACCCGCGCCTGGCCGGTGAGTTGGGTCACGTCGTACGACGCGGAGAGCCGCAGCCGCAAACCCATCGGTGGCAGCAGTGCGTCGGTGCGACTCG
>DATKCX010000393.1:0-2658 GCA_035512975.1 Ilumatobacter sp. | reverse complement strand
CGTTCGAGGGCGCTCGTAATGACGCCCGCGAGGAGCGACTCGACCCGTCCGGGAACCGGCATTATGCCGGTAATCACGACGGGCTCGAGTCGTCGGAGAGGTGGGTTCGGGCCGCTTTGACGATGTCGTTGTAGTCGCTCTGGAAGGGCTCGACGAGGGTCCGTTCGAGGACCGCGTTGAGGTTCCAGAGGGCTCGTTGCTCGACGGCGTCTCCGGGTGTTGTGTCGGCGTCTTCGTGGCGGTGGAGCCAGTCGAACAGCACGATTGCTTCGGCTCGGGTCAGCTCGATCGGCGTGGCTGCTTTGGGGTCGAAGGTCATCGATGGTCCTCGTGTTCGTCGGTGGGCGTAGAGCTGGTCGACTTGGGTGGCGACCTCGAAGTACTCGTCGGCAACAGTGTCGTCGGCAATGCGGGCGTAGACCATGGTCATCTCGAGGTTCTTGTGACCGAGCAGCGCCGCGACGGCTTCGAGGCGCATCCCGCGGTTGATGGCCTGGGTCGCGAGTGTGTGGCGAAGCTGGTGAGGGTGGACGTGACCGACGTCGGCGTTCTTCGCGATCCGGCGTACCATGCGGCTCACGCGATGGCGGTCGACCGCCGAGACGCCGTCGGTGAGCAGCCGGCCGGTGCGGGCGATATGGACGGCGTTCGCCTTTCGCCAATCGTCGATCAGTGTGACGAGGGTCGGGTGGAGCGGGACGTAGCGGTCGTTGCGGAGTTTGCCGATCGGCACGTGCAGCCAGTGGTTGTCGCCGACGGCGACGACCGCATCGGCGGACAGGTTGCAGAGCTCACCGACACGCATCGCGGTCCTTGCGAGCAGCAGGACGCAGAGCTTGCGGAGCGGGTCGGGTTCGATCTCGGCGTGGTGCATGAACGCGGCCATCTCCTCGTCGTTGAGGAACTTCGGCAGCGGCTCGGTGCGTGGTGGGACGTCACCGCGGATGATCGGGTTGCGGCGCGGTGCGTCGTCGAACTCCCAGTCGCTGATCCGATCGAAGAACACCTTGAGGTGACGCAACCGCGCCCTGATCGTGTTGATCGCCAACGGCTCACCGGTGGCGTGATGGGTGTCGGTGATCAACTTGAGCTTGAACGCCTCGATGTGCGGACGACCGATGTCGGCGGCGCCTCGAACCGTCGGGTCGTGGGCGATGATCCAGAGCCCGAACCGGACGAGCGCGTTCGAAATCGACTGGATCGACGCCGGTCTCAACGTGACCGCCTGCTGGGCGATGTAGCGGCGCATCGTCGCATCCAGCAGCGGCGCGCGAACCGCCAGTGCGTCCCATGCTGTCGTCCCTGACAGCGCCGGCGTCATAGCCGGCTCGGCGCTCATCGAGCCACCTCTGCGCCGATCGAGAGCACATCACGAGCGAAGCGACCGGCGTCGATCGCATCGGCTGCTCGGAGATACTCGTTGGCGAGCCAGTCGTTCGACAGGTGCAGGTAGATCCGGGTCGACTCGATCGAACGATGACCGGCTTGGGCCTGGATCGCCTCCAACGACATGCCCGCCTCTCGCAGCCGGGTGAGACACGTGTGGCGCAGCTCGTGACAGGTGCAGTGCTCGAGCCCTGCCCGATCACGGGCCGACACGATGATCTGATCGAGGCCCTTCAATGACAACGGTGAGCCGGTGTTCGGCCCCTTCAACACGACGAACACCCGATCCGTTGCCGCCTTCTTCGGTCGCTCGTCGCGGAGGTAGTTGGCGACCGAGTCGAAGAACCGCGTCGACACCGGAACCAGGCGTTGATGGCCGCCCTTGCCGTTCGCGATGAACACCCGCCGCTCGGCGATCTTCAGATCATCGAGGCGCAGCCCGAGCACCTCGGCACGGCGCAGCGCCCCGAACACCATCGCTTCGACCATCGCCCGATCCCGCCAACGGCGACACGACTCCAACAACGCATCGACCTCGGCCGGCTCCAGGATCGTCGGCAACGTCCGCGGTGTGCGCACCAACGGTGTCCCTCGGTCCGTGCGCGACCGTTTCCGGTTCGACAGCCCTCGCGGCACCGGATTCGCGTCCACCTCACCGCACGCCAGCAAGAATCCGAACAACCCCGAGATCGACGACAGACGGCGCTGGATCGTGCGAGCCGACAACCCCGACTCGCCATCGACCAGCCGGACCACGCCCCGGTCGCCGCGCTGGTCAGTGATGAAGCCCAACACGTCGCTCGTCGTGACCTCGCCCGGTTCCTTCGCAACAACGGTGAAGAACACCTTCAGGTCGTAACCGGTCGCCAGCGTCGTGTTCGGACGAGCACGCGCCGACACAAAATCGAGATAGCGATCCACCTGCTCCTGACCCAGCCGCAGACACGGTCGACCTCCACGATCGGCCTCGCGAACCAGAACCGGAACCCACGTCATCGGACGACCTCCACCATCGAGAGAACCGCCCAGCAATCAGCCTCGCGAAACCCCAGGTGGATTACAGGCATATGGGGCAAACGCGCGCACCGGCGGTGTGGGCGCCGAAGCACATAATGCGAGCGCAGTAACCCGCCGGTCGGGATCTCACCACCCGCACGCAACGGCCCAAGCCCGAGTGCTCGGGAATCCCGCCCGACGTCCGGCGTTGGGTGGCATTCGAACGAACGTCAGGTATGAAACCGTGCATATGATGGCAACATGTGTGTAGAGTTT
>DATKCX010000392.1:0-2467 GCA_035512975.1 Ilumatobacter sp. | reverse complement strand
ATCGATGCCGTTGATCGCGTCGTGGGGATGCAGACCGACGGTGGCGTACACGCTGGCGTGCGCGCCCGCGGCCGCGATTGCCGCCTCACTGGTCGCCCGGTCGCAGCCGACGGTGATGAGCGTCGTGACCCCGGCTTCGCCGGCCGCCTCGACCGCGTCGGCTGTGCCACCTGTCATGCGTTCGTCGTGAACGTGGCAATGCGAATCGAACCACATCGCGTGTCAGTCGTTGAGACGGGCGAGTTCGGCCTCGACCATCGCGACGTCGAGCTTGGCGAAGATCGGGGTCGGCGTGGGCACCGGGGCACCGACGGTGATGGGAGCGCGCTCCCACGCGGGAATCGATGCGTAATCGCCCATGATCACCGGGTAACCAGGGCCACCGTCGAGATCGTCGAGATCGTCGACCTCCACGATGCGCGGCATCGGAGCGATGTCGCCGATGCCCCCGAACCGCAGGCTGACCTCGTTGGCCGAGAACGGCAAGAAGGGGGCCAACACGATGTTGAGGTCGTTCACGCACTGGGCGATGACGTGCAGCACCGTGCCGAGGCGCTCGCGCTGGTCGTCGCCTTTCAGCGACCACGGCGATTGGTCGGACACGTACTTGTTCACGTCGCCCACCACCCGCATCGCTTCGGTGATGGCTTGCTTCTGGCGATGCCGGGTGATCAGTTCGCCCACCGTGGCGAACGCCGCTTCCGTTGCCGCGAGTACCGCTTCGTCGTCGGCGGTGAGGTCACCAGCGGGCGGGATCTCGCCGAAGTTCTTGGCGATCATGCTCGCGGTGCGGTTGACGAGGTTGCCCCAGCCGGCGACCAGTTCGTCGTTGGTGCGGCGCACGAACTCGGCCCACGTGAAGTCGCTGTCTTGCGACTCGGGGCCGGCCACGGCGACGAAGTATCGGAACGCATCGGGCTGGTAGCGCTCGAGCAGGTCGCGCACGTAGATGACGACGTGCTTCGACGACGAGAACTTCTTGCCCTCCATGGTGAGGAACTCGCTCGACACCACTTCGGTGGGAAGGTTGAGCACGCCGAACTCGCCGGGGGTGCCGCCACGTTCGCCGCCACCGCTGTACGCCAGCAGTTCGGCCGGCCAGATCTGGCTGTGGAACGTGATGTTGTCTTTGCCCATGAAGTAGTACGACAACGATTCGGGGTCGTTCCACCACTGACGCCACGCGTCGGGGTCGCCGGTGCGGCGGGCCCACTCGATCGACGCCGACAGGTAGCCGATCACCGCATCGAACCAGACGTAGAGCTTCTTGGTGGGGTTGTCGCGCCAGCCGTCGAGCGGGATGGTGATGCCCCAATCGATGTCGCGGGTCATCGCCCGCGGGCGGATCTCCGACAGGATGTTCTTGCTGAAGCGGATGACGTTCGGGCGCCAAGGACCCGACCGATCGCGCTCGTCGAGCCAATCACTGATCGCGGCCGCCAGTGCGGGAAGGTCGAGGAAGAAGTGCTGCGATTCGACGAACTCGGGCGTCTCGCCGTTGATCTTCGACACCGGGTTGATGAGGTCGTGCGGGTCGAGCTGGTTGCCGCAGTTGTCGCACTGGTCGCCGCGCGCACCTTCGTAGCTGCAGATCGGGCACGTTCCTTCGATGTACCGGTCGGGCAACGTGCGGCCCGTCGACGGTGAGATCGCCCCGAACGTGGTCTGCTCCACGAAGTAGCCGTTGTTGTACACGCCGGTGAACAGTTCTTGCACCACCGCGGTGTGGTTGCGGGTGGTGGTGCGCGTGTACAAGTCGTACGAGATTCCGAGGTTGCACAGGTCTTCCACGATCATGCGGTGGTTCTTGTCGACCAGTTCCTGCGGGGTGACTCCGGCTTCGTCGGCCGCGATGAGAATCGGGGTGCCGTGCTCGTCGGAACCCGACACCATCAACACGTCGTGGCCCGCCATGCGCATGTACCGACTGAACACATCAGAGGGCACGCCGAACCCGGCGACGTGGCCGATGTGGCGCGGACCATTGGCATATGGCCAGGCAACGGCAGACAGAACGTGCGTCATGGCGGCAATCCTACGGGGCACTCTGGGAGTGAGGCCGCCCGGTTCGCGCCGGGCGGACGGGTCGTTCGGCGAGTCGTTCGGCTTTCCGGTGGGTGACATCGATGTCGTAGTTTGCCGATCCATGACCGGCGCGTTCGACCTCGCAACCACTGTTCAGAGAGTGGAATCCGCCGACGGGCCCGCACGCTTCGACGCCGAGGTCGCACCCGGGTGGGACATTGTCGGCAACGCGAACGGTGGGTATCTGCTGGCGCTTGCGGCGCGGGCCATGGCCGACGTGGCGGAACGACCGCCGCTCACCGTCACGGCTCACTACTTGGCTCCCTGCCCAGCCGGGCCGTGCCACGTCGACGTGACGGTCATCCGATCGGGCCGGCGACTCGCCACGTTGCGAGCCGGTTTGTGGCAGGGCGACCGGCAGATCCTCGAGGTGCTGGGCACG
>DATKCX010000391.1:0-5609 GCA_035512975.1 Ilumatobacter sp. | reverse complement strand
CCATGCGCCCAGCAGCGAGGCGGGCATCAGGAGCGCACCGAGTTCCAGTTCACGGCGGCCGACCACGCCGGCGATGGCGAGCGTGGTGAACGAGATGGCAATGCCGACGATGAAGAACACCGCCAGCGTGGCACGCATGGTTTCCGGGTCGCTGTGTTGATACGTGAGCGCCATCGGCGGACCGCCGATTCCGGCAACGGTTCCTCCGAATCCCGAGGCGGCGCCGGATATTGCCAGGTTGCGGGTGGTGGGGGTGAAGTGGAGTCCCGACGCCGAAGCGAGCACCGCGAGCAACACGACGATCGCGATGACGTACGCCAACACCGTGTGACTGGCGCGGGCGGCGAGCCAGGCCCCGGCGATGGTTCCAGGGATTCGACCCGCCACGGCCCAGCCGATGCCGGTGCGGTCGATCGCGTGGCGTTCGCGGACGGCCATGGTGATCGTCATGGGGAGGATTGCAACAAGCAGGGCAACGGGTACGAATGCGGGGTCGGCAAGGCCGAGGATCGGGGAAGCGATCAGCCCTAGGCCGATGCCGATCGAGCTCTGCACCATGGCACCGATGAACACCACGGCCATGCAGGCGATGGCAACCCACGGCTCGAGACCTCCCACCACGGCGAACATCAGCGGTCTTTCATGCGCTTGGGCGGTGCAGTGGCCGGATCTACGGGCCACTGATGCTTGGGGTAGCGGCCTGCCAGATCCTTGCGAACGTCGGCCCAACTGCCCGACCAGAAGCCGGGGAGGTCGGCGGTGATCTGGATGGGTCGGTCGGCTGGCGAGAGCAGGTGCAGCACCACCGGCCGACCGCCCGCGGTGGGATGAACGGTGGTACCGAACAGGTCTTGCACGCGCACGTTGGCGCTGGGTTGATCGCCGGTGTAGTCGACCGTCGTCGAGCGACCGTTCGGCAATGCCAGTTCGGTCGGGGCGAGCGTGTCGAGTTCGGCTCCTGCTGGCCATGGCAACTGGGCGCGCAGCACCATCGACAGATCGACGGTTTCCAGATCGCGTCGACTCACAGCACCGGGGAGATACGGGGCGAGCCACTGTTCGGCGGTGGCAGCCAGCAACGAGGCGCTCCAGTCGGGCCATGGCTCACCGACGTTGCGGTGCAGGAACTCGACGCGTTGGCGCAGCGAGACCGATGCTTTGGACCAGCCGAGTACAGCGAGCCCGGTGACGCGCACACGGTCCATCAGTGCGCTGGTGGTGACGGGCGATGGGCTGGGACGTCGGGTGAATGACCCGAGCGACATGCCGCCCAGTCGGCGGTCGACCTTCTCGACGAGGTCGTCGCGATCGGTGTCCCACACGAGCGAAACGCTCTCGGTCACCTGGTCACCGAGGGCGCGCGCGACCTCGTCACCGTCGAGGCCAGCTGCCAATCGAACTCGGGCCCGGTCACGCTTTCCGTCGAGATCGGCGGCGACGATGAACGGTTCGTGCGCCAGCGGGTCGGTCTCCGGCAGCCAAGCGCCAGACCCATTGCGGAGCTGAAACTGCCCCGGTCGCCGCCGCGCCGCGAGCCGGTCGGGATACGCCTCCAGCAGCACAGCGCCGGCCCGGTCGGGGTTGATGAGCGATGTGTCGAAGGTGATGCCCAGTCGCCGAGCGAGGTCAGCGGCACGATCGCGCACCTGGCGAACGGCGCGATGGTCGGCCTGATCGTGGCTTCCCTTGCCGGCTAGCAGCCGGATGCGGAGGCCCAGATCGGCGGGCAGTTCGTCGGGCCGCCCGCGCAGCACGTCGCGCTCGTCGAGGAGTGCGACGAGCGCACACCCCAAGGCCGACGGTTCGCTCACCAACATGCGCGCCAGACGTGGGTGCGTGGGCAGACGCATCATCTTGCGACCCGTCTCGCTGATCACACCCTGCTCGTCGATGGCGCCGAGTTCGGCCAGCAACGTCACCGCAGCCTGCATCGGTTTGCGGGGAGGCGGCGTCATGAACGCCAGTTCGTCGGCCGGCGTCCCCCAGGCAGCGATCTCCAGCGCAAGCCCAGCCAAATCGACCTCTTCGATCTCCGGAGACCGGTGCGCCGCTCTGCTGCCGTGTTCGATCTTGCTCCACAACCGGTAGCACGCGCCGGGCTCCACACGACCGGCACGCCCCGCCCGCTGATCGGCCGAAGATCGGCTCGTGGTGACCGTGGTGAGCCGGCTCATCCCTGTGGCCGCATCGAACCGGGGGGCGCGTGCCAAGCCGGAGTCGACAACGACCCGCACGCCGTCGACGGTGAGCGAGGTTTCGGCGATGTCGGTCGACAGCACCACGCGGCGGCGGCCAGGGGGCGAGGGAGCCAGCGCGGTGTCTTGTTCGGCGACCGACAGGGCACCAGCCAGCGGGTACACATCGACGGTGGGTGGCAACGATGCTTCGAGCAGCGATTTCGTGCGCATGATCTCGCCGATGCCGGGCAAGAACACCAGCACGTCGCCGGTCTCTTCCCGTATGGCGCGCTGGACGGCCGCGGCAACCGCGTTCTCGATCCGCTCACGTCGCTCGCGGTGCACCCACCGCAGGTCGACCGCGAATGTACGGCCTTCGCTCTGCACCAGAACGGCGTTCGGGAGCACGCTCATCAGGGCGGCCGTGTCGGGCGTGGCCGACATCGCGATGACGCGAAGGTCGGGTCGGATGGAACCGATGGCGTCGAGCGTGAGCGCCAGACCGATGTCGGTGGGCAGGTTGCGCTCGTGCACCTCGTCGAAGATCACGAGGCCCACGCCTGGGAGTTCCGGGTCGTTCTGGAGGCGGCGGGTGAGGATCCCTTCGGTGACGACCTCGATCCGTGTGCTCGACCCGATGTGGCGTTCGTCGCGAGTCTGGTAGCCGACGGTGTCGCCCACCCGCTCGCCGAGCGTGGCGGCCATCCGCCGGGCGGCCGCACGTGTGGCGAGGCGGCGTGGTTCGAGCATCACGATGCGCCGGCCGGCCAGCCACGGCTCATCGAGCAACGCGAGCGGCACCGTGGTGGTCTTGCCGGCACCGGGCGGGGCCACCAATACGACATGTCGGCCCGCGGCGAGCGCGCCGCGGATGTCGTCGAACGTTTCGGCGACGGGCAGATCGGGGAGTGGGACGTGCCCCACCCGGTCAGCCGAAGGCTGGGGAACCGGCGAATACCCCCGGGTCGGAGGCTGCCGGAATTTGCGGGGTGCGCCAGCTGGTGATCGCCGAGATCGAGTCGGCCACTTCGCGCCACTCGGTGGGGTTCCAGCCTGTGGCAGCCGTGACGTCACCGTCGACACGGATGAACGCGAACGCTGGCAACCGCTCGATCCCGGCGGCCTTCACGAAGGTGCGCTCGGGGTCGGTGAAGACCAGGAACGAGTCGGTGAGCGGCCCCAGGAACTTGCGAGCGTCGTCGGCGTTGGAGGTGACCACGAAGTTCACCCGAACGTCGGATCCTCGAAATCCTTCGAGGATCCGCACGGCTGTCTTCAACACCCACGAACTTTCGTTGGTGTACGGGTCGACGATGACGCTCGCAAGGTGAAACGTGGTCAACCAGTCGTCGAGGTCGCGCGGTTCACCGCCGAGAGGCGTGAGTTGGAGGTCATTCGGCAGTTTCGTTGCCACGGCCAGTGATGGTAGCCAGCGAAAGGTGGACCGCCCCAACCAACCCGCGAACTCGCGAACCGCGGCGATCCGCCTGGTGTCGTCGGATTGGCCGCGGCGTCTGCCGTGTTGGCCGCCGTTACGGTGGAATCGCGCCTACCTTGGGGGCGTGCACCCCATCGAACACCTGCGCTACATCGCGAGAGCCCGTGGGGTCGATTCGGCATCGCTCGTGCGCGAAACGGCGATCGCGCTCGGTTCGCTGCGGGCCGACCCAGCCAATTTGGTCATCGCCTGCCGCCGGATCGTGGAGCGCCACGTCACGGTGGCCCCGATGTGGTGGCTGTGCGCCGAGCTGCTGGTCGCTGAAGCACCCGATCGGTTGGCATGGGAACTCGCCGACGCAATCGAAGCGGATCCCACCCCAGATCTGATCTCGGAGGCGCTCGCCGGCGAGTGGCCGGGGGCCGCGAGGATGTTGACCGTGGGATACTCCGACGTGCTCTGTGCAGCGCTGATCGAACGGGCGGACGTGAACGTGTGGTGCGCCGACAGCGGCCACAGCGCGAGCAGCATGCTGCAGCGACTGGAGCGCGGTGGGATCGACAGCGAACCGGTGCCGGCCGACGCGATCGGAAACGCCGTCGCCGCGGTCGACGTCGTGTTGATCGAAGCCCTCGTAGCGGCTCCACATCGGGTGCTCGCATCGGCGGGCACCTTGGCGGTCGCGTCGGCGGCGTACGTCGTGGGTACTCCGATCTGGCTCGTTGCCCCACTGGGCACACGGCTGCCACCGCAGTACGTCGATGCCATTGCGAACGTGGCGTTCGGCGACGTGACGGTGCTCGACCGCGAGTTCGACGAGTTGCCGACAGACATGGTGAGTCGCGTGGTCGGGCCCGACCGTACGCACAACGCCCGGGCGACCCCTGCAGATCAGCTGGCGGGCGGCACGTCGTTTGCCCCGGAACTGCTGCGCGCCGCCGAAGGCCGAGCGTGACTGCACGGTGCGGACGGGCCGTTGGCCGAAGGCTGACTCGGGTTGCCGGCGTTTTCGTGGTGCTCGCCGCGACGTCTGCCTGCTCGGAGTCGCCGTCGGTGTCGGAGGCCGATGCTCCGGGCACGTCTGTCGGCACGTCTGTCGGCACGTCCGTGGGCACAACTGACGGCGACGTTGCCGAAGTCGCCGAGCCGTCGTCGAGTAGTGCGGTTGCGACCAGTTCGCCGACATCCACGTCGATCGGTACGGGCACTTCGATGGACGCGGTCACAACGACGTTGCTTTCGTTCACCGGTGACCCAGACACCGAGTGGTGCAGCGTGTCCGCAGAGCTGATCGCGCTCTCCGACGAGTTCGAAGCGGCACCGGTCAGCGACGCTGCCGAAGTGGAGCGAACGTTCACGGCGTTCGTCGATCGCATGACGTTGATCGCGTTCGTGGCCCCTCCCGAGATCGTCGACGACGTGGCCATCTCGGTCGATGCGTTCTTGCAGCTGCGGGAACTCCTCGTAGCAGCGAAGTTCGACCTGGGCGCCGTCGACGTTTCGTCGATTCAATCGCAACAGGCCGTGATCGCCCCGGCCAGCAATCGAATCTCCACGTACAACAGCGAGGTGTGTCAGCTCGACCCCGACGCCCCGCGCGCCACCAGCGCGCCGGACGACCCAACAGCTCCCACTCCTGACGCCGTTCGAGAGGCGGCGATCGAACTGTTGACCGACGGCGGGTACTCGGTGGCGGAAGCCGAATGCATCACCGACGGCCTTCAGGCCGGCACACCCCGGGCGACGGTCTTGACCGATTGCGGCGTGTCGTCAGACACGAACGACGGATGATGGGCGACTGATGACTGGTGTGTCGAGATTCGACGCGGTGTTGTTCGACGCCGGGGGCGTGCTGGTGCTTCCGGATCCGACCGTGCTCGCGCCACTACTCGCACCTCTGGGAGGCTCGACCGACCTCGCACGGCACCAGCGCGCCCACTACGCCGCGATGGCCGCCAAGTCGCACGCCGCCGCCGGCGAACGCGACTGGCAGT
>DATKCX010000390.1:0-10754 GCA_035512975.1 Ilumatobacter sp. | reverse complement strand
CGACACGGGGATGCGATGCGGGCACCTGGGGCGCATTCGAGCTGACCGGTGTTGCACCGAACTCGGCCATCGCCGCCGCGATGGCGGCCGAGCGTGCTGCGGGCGAAGGAGGTGCAGACTCTCGCAACAGCGACTGCATGGCACGCAAACGATCGACCTCGGACATCACGTCTGGGTCGGCTTCGGCGAACTGACGTTCGTCGGCGGTGAGTTCACCGTCGATGTATGCGTTCGCGAGGAAGTACTGGTCGTCGTTCATGAGAGTTGAGGGGGCTCAGGGTTTGGACGTTGCTCGGGCAGTGGTTGGTTCCCGAACTGATCAGTGTTCTCGAGGAACTCCACCAGTTGGCGTCGGCCTCGGGCGATGCGCGACTTCACCGTGCCCAGCGGCACGCCGAGCGCTTCGGCGATCTCGGCGTAGTCGAGGTCACCGACGTCGCGCATCACGAGCGGCACACGGAACTCTTCTGGCAACTCGGCCAGCGCCGCATCGATCGCCATCCGGTCGACGCTTGCTTCGACCGTGCGATCGGCGATGGGGTCGGCAATCTCCGGGGCACCGTCGGACTCGTCGTTGACCACGTGTAGTTGCGGCCGCCGCTTTCGCTTGCGGAGTTCGTCGAGCGATGTGTTCGTGGCAATCCGGTATACCCACGTGCCGAACGACGAGCGACCGTCGAACTTGTCGAGGTGGCGCACGACGCGAATCATCGTTTCCTGGGCAGCATCGTCGGCGTCGCGGGTTGCTCCGGCGATTCGGCTGCACACGGCGTGCACTCGGTCGTAGTGGCGACCGAGCAGTTCGTTCATCGCCCCGCCGTCACCACGTCGAGCTGCGACGACGAGTTCTTCGTCGGTAGCGATCTTCACTGCGACGCCATCACGACGTGAAGGAGATCTCGCCCAGCCGCCCCCGGTATGGGTTGGTGGAACTGCAGCCGGAGTCTGGACCGAGCTCTTTGAACCACACGAGCAGGTGTGTCGCGGCGATGTCGACGGGAACGTTGATGGTGCCAGGCGCGTCGGCGAACTGGGTGTCACCGACTGTTGTCCACCCGGCGAGGTCGAGCGGTGCGAGCGCTTCAGTAGTCGCGTACACCGCCACCTGGTACGGGGCGGAGAACACGCCCACCGACAGCGTGCCGGACCCAGGCGCTAACAGGTCGAGCACGAGACCCACGCCTTCCTTGCCGCCCATCCATTGGTTTTGATAACACTCGGTGGACCACACAGTGGATTCGTTGCCGTCGGCCAATGCACTCATGGCCTGCTCATCGTTCTCCGACCCGTTTGTGCCGAACGGGTCGAACGCGTGGGCGGCGGTGATGGTGATCGCGCCAACAGGCGACACGACCGCTTCAGCAGCGGCCACCTCGGCCGCGGCTGCGGTGGCGTCGACCGGAACAGTGGTCGCGGTCGCAGGGACGATGGTGTTGGTGGGCAGGTCGTCGGGGGAATCGCCGCGGTTCACGACGATGAACAGCACCAGTGCCACCGCTGCGGCTACGGCGAGCAACGAGCCGAGGACGATGAGCGACGGCCCGAACCGCTGCTGGTCGCGTCGCGCTGGGCGACCGCGGATGGAGGTGGGCGCCGCAGGAGTGTCGTGGCGGTCGAACGTGGGGCCGGCAGCTGGTGCCGACCGACCAGGTGTGGCGGTGTGCTCGGTGAACCGTTGCCCGGCGCGCGGCGCGGTGCGAACAGAACTGCGTGGCGGTCGAGTGACCGGAACACCGCCGGTGATGTGAGGCTCCCCAGGAATTCCGGGGCCGGCAGCGCGAGCGCGGGTTGGCGGGTTGGCGATGCGCTGGGGCGGTTCGCTCGGCGTGCCGTCGATGGCGGGTGGCGTGGTGTCGACGCTGATGAGCGCGGTGCGAAACTCGGCACCGGTCTGAGGGCGATGGGCCGGATTGCGGGCGAGCGACCGGTGGATGAGGTTGACCAGACCGATCGGCAACGTGGGTCGCAGGTGACCGAGATCGGTGGGGTCGCGCTGCAACCGAGCGAGCGCTGTGTCCGCGTCGGATTCGCCGAGGAACGGCACCCGGCCGGCAAGGCACTCGTACAGCACCAGACCGAGCGAGTACAGGTCGGCCCGACCATCGAGTTTGTGGCCGCGAACCTGTTCGGGCGACAAGTACTTGGCGGTACCCATCATGACGTTGTCGCTGGTGAGGTCTTCCTCGGGGCCCGGTTGTAGGCCTTTGGCGATGCCGAAGTCGGTGAGGAGCACGCGCCCGTCGGATGTGACCAGGATGTTGCCGGGTTTGACGTCGCGGTGCACGAACCCCGCACGGTGGGCTTCTCCGAGTGCCCCTGCGATGGCTCCGCCGATGTGGATGGTGAGTTCTGGGCCGAGTCGCTTCTGCCCGTCGAGCAGTTGGCGCAAGCTCTTGCCGTCGACGAGTTGCATCACCACTGCCTGGCGGCCCTCGTGCTCGACGACGTCGTGGACGGCCACGATGTTGGGATGACTGAGCCCGGCGACTGCGATCGCTTCCCGACGAAACCGCTCGGCGACCACCGGGTCGGTTGCGAGGTTGGCCTTCAGCCACTTCACGGCGACCCGTCGGTCGAGTTCTTCGTCGGTCGCCACCCACACCTCGGCCATGCCCCCGTGACCGATACGTCGGTCGAGGAGATACCTGCCCGCGAGCAGTTGGCCTGCTGGCGCAGAAGGGAACGGGGGATTGGGCGGCATGATCGCCCGTCACGCTAGTTGGGCGAACCCTCTCCAGCAGGGCAATCGGTGTGGGTGCTCGTCGCGGGGCCGGTCGGTCGCGAACGTCAGTCGCGGACGTCGAACGCCACACCGATGGTGCCGCGGCCGGCATGAGTGCCGACGACCGGCCCAATTTCGCCGACGACGATCTCGCCGGAATGGTACGGACGCAACATTTCGACGAACTCGTCGACGTCGCTGCAGTCGGCATGAAGCACGGCGAGGTCGCTGATGCGGCCTTCGTACTCCCGAACCTTCTCCACCAGAAACTTCAGCGCTTTGCCTCGGGTGCGTTGCTTGCCGCCTTGCTCGACCGCGCCGTCGACCACCTCGATGATGGGCTTGATGGCGAGCGCAGAGGCCAACAGCGCCTTCGCGTTGCCGATGCGTCCGCCCTTCTTCAGGTTGTCGAGCGTGTCGAGGGCACCGAACACCTTGGTGCGACGGGCGCGGTCGACCACGAACGCTTCCACCTCGTCGAGCGTTGCGCCGTCGGCGGCGAGGCGTGCCGCCGCCAGGGCGATGCCGCCCATACCGAGGGTGACGCTGCGGCTGTCGACCACGCGAACCGGTATGACGTCAGCGACCGAACGCGCTGCGAGTTCGGCACTTTGGTAGGTGGCCGAGAGTGCTCCAGACAGCGACACCACGACGATTCCGGTGGCACCCTCGGCGCTCATCGATCGGTACATCGTTTCGAACTGGCCAGGCGCCGGGGCGGCAGTCTCGGGCAGTGTGGATTGTTGGGCGCACCGTGCCCAAAATTCTGCGGTGGACAGTTCCAGGCGATCGATGAATTCCTGGTCGCCGAAGCGGATCGACAGGGGCACGATGCCAATGCCGTGTTCGGTGGCGACGGCGTCGGGAAGGTCGCAGGCGGAGTCGGTGACGATACGAATGTTCACGGCGATGACACGCTACTCGGCGTTGGGGCCGGGCGATTGGTCCGGCGGAACATCGCCTACCGCCATGTCAGCGTCGTCGTCACCAGTCGTGGCTCGATCTGTGCCGGGATCTGTGCCGGTGACACTCAGCGGATGGCGGCCGATCGAGTCGGTCACGGCGCGTTCGCGTTGCGTGCGGTGGCGCTTGCGAAAGTAGCTGAACCACCACGAGGCGAGCACGAGCATTCCGCCCACCGTGATCACTCGTCCGATACCGGAGAGCACGTTGACGCGTGCCGTCAGCTCGACCGGTTCAGTGAGTGCGTTGCCCGCCGGGGTGAACAGTTGCAGGAACGCCGGGAATCGCCCGTTGGTGCGAGTCTCCACCGGGATCGCCACCTCGGTGGGGGCGTTGGGTGCCAGCAGCACTTCGAAGTCGCCACCGCGTATGGTGAGGCGTTCGGAGTCGATGTGGACCACCACGCGCAGTTCGCGATTGTGGTCGTTGCGGATTCGCACGCGCACCGCCGACTCGCGATCGGTGACGGTGAACGCGAACGGTTCGGGTGGCACGACGCTGGCGCGAATCGCAGTGAGCTCGTCGTCGACCGACTCGACGATGTCGAGGGCTTCTTCTGCGCTGTACGCCGTCGACAACGCACGCGACAGCCTGGTGCTCCAACGGTCGACCTCTGGCGAGCTGGCGGGCAGCATCGAGGCCACGTCGATCAGTAGCAACCGCTCGCCATTCACCCTCTCGACGCGATTCGACAGGCCAGTGTTCGGCGTGGGAGAAAACCCGACGGTGTACGGGTTGCCGTCGACGAACCAGTTCCTGACCGTGCTGGTGAACTGAGAGACGGGAATCAGCGAGTAGTCAGGATGCTGATTGATGTGCTGCACGAGCATGCTGACGACGGTGGCGTCGGGCACACGCAGACCCGGGGTGGCCAACAGGAAGCCGCGTACGTCGGGATCGAGCTGCTGTCGCATGGCCGCGGTGGTCGCCATGATCTGCACCGCCGCGGCTGCTGGAGTGTCGCCGGTGACGCGGTTCGGGTCGAGCAGTCGCGCGATCGGGTCGACGATGGCCAGTTCGGTCGTGACACCTGAACCGTTGCGAGCGTCGAGCGTGAGCGTCGTGTCGGTGAACAACGCTGCATTGTTCGGCATCTCGTTGTACGTGTCCCACGGCACGATCATGGTGTTGACGCCGTTGCCGGCGAGCAAGTCGGCCCCGCCGGCGGTCAGGCGGCCTGGGCTGAACCACACGTTGCCCGCCTGCCGAATGGTCGGCAGCGTCTGCGTGAGCTGGGCTGCGCCTGCCGCCAGCAGCTCAGAGAACTCATCTTCGAGGTCGGCCTCCGCCGCGGCCGACGGATCGAGCGGGTAGTCGGGTGTGACGAGGACCTCACTGTTGGCCAGCGCAGCGGCCACCGCGGCGCTCAGCTCGGGATCGGTGTCGAGCACCGATCGGGCCACCGACGGCGGGATGATCGCCGAGATGTTTCCTCCGGCGGCGTTCGCCACGGCGGCCAGCTCGGTGAGCTGTGGTCGGATGGTGAGCGCGTCGGCTTCGGTGGGATCCGGCCCGAGGTCGCGAACGCCGGCGACGATCGCCGTGTAGAACGGCCCACGACCGACTCCGTCAGGGTCGACGTGTTCGATGAACGTGCGATCGGTCACCACTATCTGGTCGTCGCGCAAGATCTGCACGGTGAGGGGGTACAGGCCGGCGCGCGGTGGGTCGAGCGAGGCATCGGTGGCTGGTGCCACTCCGCCGCCGCCGATCGGAATGTCGAGAGTGAGCCGCCGCAGGTCGTCGAGTTCGTCGAAGATCGCCACGTCGCCGAGCGGGTATTCCACCGTGTCGACCGCAAGGCCGACAGAGCCGGCCAAGGCAGCCTCCACTTGGTCGCGCTGCGTGATCGGTGTGTGCAACCGAACCCGCACGGTCAGCACGGGCTCTGGCGGCGGCGGAATCGTCGTCGGCGGCGGGACTGTGGTGGGCGCCGGTGGGGGGAAGGTCACCTCTGGTTCGCCGGTGAACGGATTCGTGGTGATCGGGAGCCCGGTGACGGGGTCGATGGTGGCGGGATCCACCGGGAACAAGGGGGCGATCGTGGTGGTGGTCGTCGTCGTGGTGGTCGTGGTGGTCGTGGTCGTGGTGGTGGTGGTCGTGGTGATCTCCGGAACGTCGGCGTTGACGACGTATTCCAAGTGGGCGACGCCGCCCGAAACCACCGCGTACGTCTGGCTTTGCAACGCCAACGGTGGTCCATTGGGAGTGGATGAATCTTGGGAGAGGGCGACGTCGACCGGACCGGATGTGACCGACAACACGATGACTGCGAGCAGTACGACGATCGAAGCGCCGACACGTTTCACGACGCGAACTCAGCTGGAGTGGTCACAGCGCGAATCGGTGTTCGGCGATGACGAGTTGCTCCGACAGTCGCCGGAACCCGAATCGTTCGTACAACGCAAGCGCCGGGGCATTGTCGATGCCGGTGTTGACGAGCACGCTGCTCAGGCCCCGGCCGCGCATCCACTCCACCGCATCGGTCACCAGGCCAGCGCCAATTCCGCCACGTTGCCCGGCCGGATGAACGGCAAGGCGTTGGAGGTAACCGTTCGAACCGGCCGCTCCGACGATGGCAAACCCGGTGATACGGCGACGTTGCCCGACGACCCGGGCCCGGTACACCGGGGTTGCCCGACAAATCTCACGAAGGCTCTCGACGTTGTTTCCCCATGTGGCCCCGAACGCTTCGACGTCGATGGCGGCGGCCCGGCCGAAGTGCCACGGACGCATCGCGCGAGTGGCGATCCTGCTTGCGGGTATGGTCGACCCTGCCTGGTCATCGAGCAGATCGAGTCGCAGCAGTGCCAACGTGTCGATCGGGTGATATCCAGCAGCCAACAGCACTTCAGCGGCCCGCGGGAACAAGGCCGAGGTGCGAACCCGTTTCGCGCCGCGGGCCTTGGCTCGCGCGGTGGCGTTCGCGACCGTTTCCTCGGTCGGGATGGTGAGATGGTCGAGAAAGACCAGGTGGGCGGTGGTCGGGTCGTTCGGCCACGGCCTGAGACGCCACGAACGAGCCGAGTCAGCCGTCCGCGTTGCCTGCGCATTCACGGCACTGAACGTAGTCGGGCCAACGTCGCTGTGGTCAGCGAATCCACGAACATCGTTCGGTGCGACTCAGCAGGGTCGGGCCTTCGGGTTCCGAATTCCCTGCGTTCGGGCCAGCCAGGCGGTGCACGCCCTAGCCTGTCGTTTCGATGATCCCTGACCGCTTTGCCCCTGTGCTCGCCGAGTTGGCGCCGTTGGCCGAGCGGTTTGCCGCGGCTGGTCATCGGCTGTACTTGGTCGGCGGCACGGTGCGCGACCTGCTGGTAGGTACCGAACGCGACGAGTTCGATCTCGACTTCACCACCGACGCCCGCCCGGCCGACATCAAGGCCTGCCTCAAGGGTTGGGCCGATGCCGTCTGGACGCAAGGGGAGCGCTTCGGCACGATCGGTGCCAAGTACGGCGATCGCGTCTACGAGATCACCACGTTCCGGGCCGAGTCGTACACCGACGATTCCCGCAAGCCCCACGTCACCTATGCCGACGATGTGGAGACCGACTTGTCGCGGCGCGACTTCACGGTGAACGCGATGGCGCTCGAGGTCACCGCCGGCGTCACGCCCACGCTGGTCGACCCGCACGGCGGAGTGGCCGACCTGCTGGGCAAGGTGCTGCGCACGCCACTGACTCCTGAGGTGAGTTTCAGCGACGACCCGCTGCGGATGCTGCGGGCGGCCCGATTCATCGCTCGGTTCGAGTTGCAGCCCACCGACGATCTGGTCGCCGCGATCATGGCTATGAGGGCCCGGCTCGAGATCGTGTCGCCCGAGCGGATCCGTGACGAGTTCGACAAGTTGCTCACCGTGGATCACCCGGCGCTCGGCTTGTGGTTCCTGTACGACACGGGCTTGGCCGACGAGTTTTTCCCCGAGATGTCGTTGATGCGCTTGGAGCACGACCCGATTCACCGTCACAAGGACGTCCTCACGCACACGATTGCGGTGGTCGACAATGTTCGGCCGGCGCACGAGCAAGCACCCGATCGGCCGCCGTTCGACTTCCGTCGAGTCCGTCTGGCGGCGTTGTTCCACGACATCGGCAAGCCGCGTACTCGTGGGTTTCTCGAAGGCAAAGGCACCACGTTTCATCACCACGACGCCGTAGGCGCTCGCATGACGCGCAAACGACTGACCGCGTTGCGGTACTCGAACGACGACATCGACGCAATCACGTCCCTCGTGGCACTGCACCTCCGGTTTCACACGTACCGACTCGGTTGGTCCGACTCGGCGGTGCGGCGATACGTGCGCGACTCCGGCGAGCTGCTGAACGAACTCAACGTGTTGACGCGCTGTGATTGCACCACACGCAACCCGAAGAAGGCTGCACAGCTGTCGAAGCGCATGGACGACCTCGAAGCTCGCATCGACGAGCTCGCCAGTGCCGAGGAGTTGGCGTCGATCCGTCCGGAACTCGACGGTCGCCGGGTGATGGAGCTGCTCGACATGCCACCCGGCAAGCAGGTGGGCGAAGCGCTCGATTTCCTGTTGGAGATTCGCCTCGATGAAGGTCTCTTGGGCGACGAGGCGATCGTCGCCCGCCTGCGCGAGTGGTGGACCTCCCGCAAGAGCAGCTGAACTCGATCCGGTCAGCGAGCGGCTGCACGAGTGCGCAACGTTGCGTGCGCACCAGTATCCCGAAACCACGCTCGGCCGCGATCTAGCCTCCGGCGGTGGACGTGTGGGATGCCGCGCTGATCGTGATGGGTGTCGCTTCGCTTGGCGCGCTCGCTCTCACATGGCGCACCGGGCGCAACGATCGCCGCAAACTCACCGCGCGCATCGAAGAACTGCAGACCGCTGAGGCAACGGTTCGGCGCATGTTCGATGACCTACCCGGAGCAGTGATGGTGATCGATGGGGCGTCGGTGGTGCGTTCCACGAACGCCGCGGCGCGCAGTCTGTTCGGCCCCCGCCACCGTGACTTCGTCGGGCGTCGACTGCTCGACCGCACCCACTCCGCCGACCTCAACGTGTTGCAGCAGGCGATCGACGTGGCGCTCACCGGAAGGCCGGTCGATGCGCTGCTCGTCGACCTCGTCGACGATCACGGTGAAACGTTCGTGTCCGAGGTGTCGCTGAGCCGCCAGGATCTCCCGGGCGAGGGCCAGCGTGTGGTGGTGCGCCTCAACGACGTTTCCGACCGAGAGACCCAGCGACGAGCACTCGATCTTGCGCGCAAACGATTCGAGCAGGCGTTCCAATCGGCACCGACCGGCATGGCATTGGTGCGGCTCGACGACGGCCGCATCGTCGATGCGAACGAGTCGCTGGCCGAGATGTTGCGCGTGCCCGCCGACAAGCTCATCGGTTGCACGCTGCGGGAGTTCACCCACCCCGACGACGCCCGCGCCGCTCAGCCGCACCGCGCCCGGCTGGAACTCGGCATCGTCGATTCGTATCGCATCGACCAGCGGTATCGGCGTCACGACGGCACCTACGTGTGGGCGCGTACCCGCGTGTCTTCTGCCGAGGACGACGGCGTGATGCTGGCGATCACCCACATCGAAGACGTCACCGAACAACGCCGCGCCGCCGAACGCTTGCGTCACGCTGCCCGCCACGACGAACTCACCGGGCTTCCCAACCGGGCGTACCTGATGAGTTTGCTGGAAGAGCGACTGGTCGTCAGCGGCATCAACGACGTGGCCGTGCTGTTTGTCGACATCGACCAGTTCAAGGTCGTCAACGACAGCCTCGGACACGCGGTCGGCGACGAGCTCCTGCAAACGGTGGCAGAACGTCTCAGCGCCAACCTGCCCGAGGGCGACGTGCTCGCACGGTTCGGCGGCGACGAGTTCATCATCGTGCTGGAGGGTCCGCCGCTGGAACTCGCCGAGACGCTCAGGCTTTCGGTGCAGGGGCCGATCGTGATCGCTGGGCACGAGTTGTTCGTCACCGCGTCGATCGGTTACTCGCGGAATCATCAGCCGGGCATGTCACCGAACGATCTGCTGCGTGACGCCGACGCCGCGATGTACCGCGCCAAAGCGCGTGGCCGGAACTGTGTGGAGGGCTTCGAGGTCGGCGGTCACGTCGACGGGATGATTGCGCTGCGAACGGCCGGAGAGCTTCGCCGCGGTATCGAACGCGGGGAAGTGGTGCCGTACTTTCAGCCGATCGTCGACCTGCCGTCCGGTCGGGTGCTGGGTTACGAGGTGCTCGCTCGATGGCTGCATCCCGACCGCGGGTTGCTGTCGCCGGCGGAGTTCTTGCCGCTCGCCGAAGAGACCGGCCTGCTCGTGGAACTCGGCACGATGATCCTGCGAGATTCGCTGGCGCAACTTGCCCGTTGGCAGGCGGCCGGATACGCGTTTGCGAACTGCACGCTGTCGGTGAACGTGTCGACGCGCCAGTTGATCGACCCCGACTTCCACCGAATCGTTCGCGATGCGCTGGCGGAGACCGGCGTTGATGCCGACTCGTTGTGGCTCGAGATCACCGAGACAGCCTTGTTGTCGGATGTGAAGTCCGCCAGTGTGGCGCTGCGCGACCTGCGCAGCCTGGGGCTGCACCTGTCGGTCGACGACTTCGGCACCGGATATTCGTCGCTCACGTATCTGAAGAAGTTCCCCGTGGAATGCATCAAGATCGACAAGTCGTTCATCGCAGGGCTGGGCCTGGAATCCGAAGACACGTCGATCGTCACCGCCGTCGTGCAGTTGGGGCACGCGCTCGGACTCACCGTGGTGGCCGAAGGCGTGGAGTCGCCACTGCAACTCAATCGTCTCCGCGAGATGGGGTGCGACCGCGGCCAGGGCTACCTGTTCAGCCGCCCACGTCCAGCCAGCCTGATCGAACGCGAGCGAGCGGGCGTCATCACCTGACGCGTTCGGCCGGTCGGACGCCTCGCTGGTTGACAGGCGTCTGCGCACGAGGTAGTACGGTGAGGCCGCCGTCGACACATTGTGCGTCAGGGCATTGGGGAGGTTGCGTCATGGCATCATTGGCCCGCAGGTACGTACTGTTCGCCTTCTTGGCGGGGGCTGTGCTGGTCGCGCCGCCTTTGTCGGTCA
>DATKCX010000389.1:0-4347 GCA_035512975.1 Ilumatobacter sp. | reverse complement strand
GTCGACGACGACGTCTTCGATCCACGCCTTGACACCCGTGGGTATCCGGTACAGCGCCAGTGTCAGGCTGCCGACGATTCGCCCATCGATGCGGGCGACGAACAGAAACGACTCGGCACAGTTGACGATGGATTGCAGATCCGCGGCAGTCGGCGGCGGTGACGACGAGGACAACTGGGGAATCAACCGGGCGAACGCCTCCACGAGATCGTCGTCGACCTCGGTCGCGGCCTCGATCACGACGGGATGCTCGGAAGTCATGCGCTCGAAACTACCGTCCGACAAGAAGCATGGGTCTGACCTCAACCTGTCACGGATCGACTGGGTCGCGCGCGCCGATAGTCTGATCGGTGTCATGGAACACGTCCGCTGGCTGATCGACCCGACCAGCCTCACCACCGAACTCGGCATCAAGAATCCGGTGATGGTGGTCGCATTCACAGGCTGGAACGACGCTGGCGATGCTGCCTCCACCGCCGTCCGCACGCTCGTCACCACCACCGCCGCACGAGCCCTCGCCGAGATCGACCCCGAAGTGTTCACCGACTTCGCCACCGTTCGACCCCACGTGCGCCTCGACGAATCACGCAACCGCGAAATCGCCTGGCCCACCGTCGGCGTGTGGGCGACGTCGTTGCCCGGCACCGATGTCATCCTCATGCTCGGCCCTGAACCCGCTCTCAGATGGCGTCTGTTCAGCGAACAGATCATCAAGATCGCCCAGGCGGTCGGTGCCACCACTGTGCTCACGCTCGGAGCACTGCTGGCCGACGTGCCGCACACTCGGCCCACCCACATCGTTGCCACCGCCAGCGACGACTTGCTCAATGAGCGGTTCGACCTCGAACGGTCCACCTACGAGGGCCCTACCGGCATCGTCGGCGTGGTCCAGCACGCGTTGGGGCGCGCCGGCATTCCTACAGCCTCGCTGTGGGCGGCTGTACCTGGCTACGCCGCTCAAGTGCCTTCGCCGCGTGCGGCGATCGCTTTGATCGAACGGGCCTGCTCGATGATGGGCACGCCGGCCCCGATTTCCGCGCTCAACAATGAAGTCAATCGGTACGACGCGCAGGTGGCTGCACTCATCGACGACGACGACGACCTCACCACCTACGTGGGCCGTCTCGAAGCCATGGCCGACGAGATGGTCGACGACGAGCCGACCATCGACGACGCCGACCCCGAACAACTAGCGGCCGAGGTGGAACAGTTCCTGCGCGACCGCGACGGAAACGCTTAGCAGGGTGCCTCGTCGCGCCACACCGGGTCGCGTGGAGGATCGAAGAGTGCCGGTCCGGTAGCGCCGCCGATGGCTGCGAACGCAGCTGGCCCCCACCACGATGCTCCGGCGGTCGGTTCAGGAAGGCCACCTTCTGGGAACCAACCCACCCCGGCGGTTTCGAGCGGATGGCCCCTCATCTCACCGCCGACTGCTCGGCAATGGAACAGCAGCATGTACATCGCGAAGCGCGAGAACCCCATTCGCTGACCGTCGATCACCGACAGCAAGCTCACCGGCTCGCAACAGATCCCGGTCTCCTCTTCGACTTCCTTCACAGCGACCTCGGACGCGGAGTACCCCACGTCGGCCCAGCCGGTCGGGTACAGCCACACACCGGAGTCGGGTCGTTTCACCAGCAAGATGTGACCATCGTCGTTGCCCACCACGGCACCCACAGCGATCTTCGGGGTGACATAGCCGGGCACACCTTCACCGATGTTCTCCAACCACTCGCCGACGAAGGCGTCGATGATCTCGAGGCGACCCGTCTCTGGATCGCTCGACGTCGTGGGCGGCTCATCAAGGCGAGCTGCGGCGGCCTTGATGTCGGCTGCCACGTGCAGCACCTCCTGGAACCGCTCGCGCTCGTACAGGTTCTCGGAAAAGCCGAGGCCGGTCCGAGCGATCGCGGCGAGCGCGCTGCTCCACCGCGCCAGGTCGCCAGCGCTGGCGCTGGAACTCGACGGGCTCTGTGGCTCGGTCACGAACTTGCCTGAGAGATCGCGAACAGAATCGCCCGCTCGATCTCCTTGCGGTGAGCGCGATCGGTGACCAACTCGTCAGACCAGTTCCGCACGTAGAACGTGTCGACCACGTCGGCACCGATCGTTTGCACGTTCGCGTGGCGAATGTCGAGCCCGATCGACGCGATGGCTCGGGCGATGCGGTACAGAATGCCGATCTGGGTGGGGCATCGCACCTCCATCACGGTGGCGTTGCTGGACGCACCGTCGTGGAACGTCACACTCGGCGGGCTGGGTTTCGCCGCTTGCGTGGGTCGCCGACGGCGATACGTCCGCGCCCGTTCGGCCAGTCGCGACTCCAACGCCAGCTGGCCCTGCATAGCGCGCAGCAGGTCTCGGCGAATCGGTTTCCAGTCGACTCCCTCGTCGCGAACGTCGACGCGGAACTCGGCAGCGCCCATGGACGTACGACCGAGTTGCGGTTCGTCGGAGTGAGCACGTGCGGTGACGACGTCGAGCCCGTGCAACGACAACACCCCGGCGATTCGCGAGAACGAACCCGGCGAGTCGATATATACGGCAGTGAGTCGCTCACCGTTGGCGCTGACTGCGGTGGTGCCGCGCGCCATGACTTCCAACGTGTCGGCGTCGGGAAACAGCGTCCACGTTGCGTCGGCGACGTCGCCACCGGCCACCACGTGTTTCACCCGTTCGACGAGGTCTGCGACCAACTCTTCTTTCCATCCGCCCCATGCCGCAGGCCCGGTGGCCAACGAGTCGGCGATGGTGAGCGCATGGAGCAGCTCGACCACTTCGTAGGTGCCGGCAGCATCGGCGACCGACTTGATCGTGACGGGGTCGGACACATCGCGACGAACCGCAGCATCGGGCAGGAGGAGGTGATGTTCCACCATCGACACCAGCACGCCGGTGTCGTGTTCGTTCACGCCGAGGCGCGGGCCCATCTCCTCCACCATCGCCATTCCCACTTGGGTGTGGTCGCCGGGGTAGCCCTTGCCGATGTCGTGAAACAAGGCACCGAGCACGAGGAGGTCGGGGCGGGCGACCGTGTGGGCGAGTTCGGCTGCGTTCGCGGCGGTTTCCCACAAGTGCCGGTCGACGGTGAAGCGGTGATAGGCGTTGCGTTGCGGCCGTGAACGCACCGGTTCCCACTCAGGCAGCATGCGAGTGATGAGGCCGCGCTGGTCGAGCGCCTCGATCACCGGAATCGCCCGGTGCCCTTCCAGCAACAGCGCTACCAGTGCGTTCAAGGCTCCGACCGGCCAGCGGTCGGGCCACTGCGGCACGGTGTCGACGAGTCGATCGAGTGTTCCTCGACCGATCCGAACTTCGCGAGCTGCCGCGGCGGTGGCGAGACGAAGCATGTGAATCGGGTCGGCAGCGGGCTCCGCGTTGACGGCGAACTCAATCTCGTCGTCGATGAACATGACGCCCGGAGCCACCTCGCTCGGGTGGCCACCGGTGGTCTTGCCGACCCGTCCCCACGACTCGTCGGAGATCCACGACACGGTCCGGGCCGCGGCGGCGATGTTCGCCATGAGCGCATCGGCCGACGGCACTCGGGCTTTGGAGGCCGCTGCGTCTTGATCCTCGAGCCGCAGGGTGTCACCCGGCCGCCCCGTGGCGCGATGTAGTGCCACACGCGCATCGATCAGCACGTCGTAGCACTCGTTGAGTGCCGAGTTGTCGGCTGTCGAGATCGGCAGGTCGCCGACCTCCGCCCACCACAACGATTGGGCGTCGCGGATCCCGCCGTGCCCGTCTTTCAGGTCTGGTTCGAGGTTGTAGGCGACATCGCCCGCATTGGTTTGACGTTGCCGAACCCGAAACTGCAGTTCGCCGAGCCATTTCTTCTTTCGCCGACGCCAGTTCGCCGCACCGGCCTCCATGATCCGGGCAGCGAGTTGCGCGTCGCCCACGATCGGACGCGCGGTGAGCAGTGCAGTTGCAGTGTCGAGGTCGGTTTTTGCGAGCGCGAGCTGCTCGTCGAGCGTCCGTACCGCATGTCCGAGCTTCAGGCCAGCGTCCCAGATCGGGTACCAGATGGCCGAGGCAACAGCCTCCACGCGCCTGTGGTGGCCCTCGTGCACCAGCAAGATGTCGAGATCGCTGAACGGGGCGAGTTCCCCGCGGCCGTAGCCGCCAACCGCCAACAGGGCGAACTTCGGCGCGCGTGGGTGGGCCGCTCGCGCCTGCTCGGCCAGCGCGATGATCCATTCGTCGGTGGCCGCCGACAGCCGATGACAGAACTCGCGCCCCCCAATCGTCTCGTCGGCAAGTACGCCCACCCGCCGCTCGAAAGCGTGCAGGGCAGAGCGATCATCCATCACGCTCGTCATCACTGAACAAGATAGAGGGCAA
>DATKCX010000388.1:0-6268 GCA_035512975.1 Ilumatobacter sp. | reverse complement strand
CAAGCCTTTGTCGAGTTGGCCGACACGTTGGTCGATGACTTCGATGTCGTCGACTTCATGACCCTGTTGACCGAGCGTTGCGTCGATTTGCTCGGCGCCACCGATGGCGGTCTCATGCTCGTCGACTCGGTCGGGGATCTGCGCGTCATGGCCTCATCGAGCGAACAGATGCGCACGCTCGAGCTTCTCGAACTGCAGTCATCGGAAGGACCGTGCCTCGACGCGTACCGCACGGCCGAAGCGGTCGGCGCCGACGACCCCGACGCCATCGCCCGCAAATGGCCGGCTTTCAGCGTTCACGTACGCGCTGCGGGGTACCGATCGATCTACGCGGTGCCGTTGCAGCTCAGGACCAACGTCATTGGCGCGCTCAATTTGTTCAACACTAACCAGGCGCCCTGGCACTCCGACGACCTCAAGGTTGCGCAAGCCTTGGCCGCGGTGGCCACCATTGGCCTGTTGCATCATCGTGCGATGGACGACTCGCTTCTGTTGTCGACACAACTACAGATGGCGCTGAACTCTCGGGTCACGATCGAACAAGCGAAAGGGCTCCTCGCGGGCCGCCTCGGCATCAACACCGAAGAAGCCTTCGTCCGAATTCGCCGATACGCGCGATCGCACAACCTTCATCTCACCGACTTGGCCACCGACCTCCTCGCCGAGAAACTGCCCGACACCGCCATGGATGAACTCACGATGCCTCGAAACCGCTGACGAAAGGCTCGATGTCGGGCGCCACTGCTAGGGTGAACGATCGTCGGGCGTTTGCGCAGTGCGCTATCAGGCCCGATCGAGGTTGCGATGATGGCTTTGAGTGAAACCTCGCTCAACTGGGATGGCTTTGAGTGAAACCTCGCTCAACTGGCACCAACCGGTTTCCCGCCGGTTCCGCCGTTCTCTGCTCAGCGTTGATCTCGAACGCGGTGCAACACGGCGGACCCTCACATAGGAGGCGTCACAAATGACGACCCCGTCGCTCGGGCCGGAAGAACACCCTGACGCAGCCGTTACCCCCGCCGCGGCGTCGACGGGCCGATCGCGGTCGAGCACCGATGTGGTCGACGCCGCATTGCGGCTCGTCACCGCCCTCGCCGAGGCAACGGTCGACAATGCTGACGGCGTCAGCGTCACACTGGAACGACACGGTCGCCTAATGACTGTTGCCGCAAGCAACGACGCCGTATTGACGATGGACCACCACCAGTACGACACCGGCGAAGCGCCATGCCTCGCCGCGAAAACCGAGGGGCGCTGGTTCTACATCGAATCCCTCGCGCACGAGACCAGGTGGCCCACATTCGTCCCACTCGCTCTCGACCAAGGCATCCACAGCATCTTGTCGTCAACCTCATCAACGTGCGCTGACGACACGAGTTCGAGCCGAAGAAGCTCTGCCTGCACGTCATCGGAGCAGACCTCGAGCTCTTTGAAAAACGGCTCCCAATGCGACGCCTCTTCAATCCACGGCTCCCAGCGTTGTCCGACCTCGTCCTCGAGTTCTGCCGGAAGGTTCCATAGCGTCACGGCACCACGCGGGCTGTAGACGTCAGCGCAGCGGGCGGATGCGACGGCGAATACAGATCGTGCTTGTGCAAATCGATGCGTCCGCGGGAACCCACGACGCAGTACCGAGGCGCCGAGCGATCCCAACTGCCCCTTGGTATTCCACCACTTGGCAAGATCCATCTCGCCAACGCGGCCAACGACGAGCCGGAGCTTGAAGAGGTACTCCGCGTTCATGAATCGCCCGCCTGTCGAGTGGATAGCTCAAAAGACCTCATCACCGAAGAAGGTACAACCTCCAAGTGACAGGCCCCCGGGGCCAGGCGAACGCCGGCGGGTTCGCAAGGTCGGAGTCTCACGACGCCCGACCCAGTGACAACGCGTCCGCAACTACCAGCCCGTCCGAGGATGTCTCTCGCCGTCGTCGAGGAGGACATCACGTCGGCAACAACGGGCATCGCTGGGCGACAGAAAGGGCCGTCCGACCCGTGAGTCTTCAAAAGAACCTTGTGCACTAGTGTGCTGTCAGGTTGAAGCACTGATGTTTTGGTTGATGGTGTTGCAGTAGTCGGCGAGGCGTTCGAGGATCTGGTCGGCGGTCTTGTGCCAGACGAACGGGGTCGGGTTCTCGTTCCAGTTGGCTGCCCATGTTTGGATGTCGGTGGCGAGTTCTTTGACGTTGCGGTGAGCGGAACGTTTGAGTTTCTTGGTGGTCAACGCGGAGAACCATCGTTCGACGAGATTCATCCATGATCCGTAGGTCGGCGTGAAGTGGAAATGGAATCGCCGGTGACGCAGCAGCCAACTGTGGACTTTGGGTGTTTTGTGGGTGGAGAGGTTGTCCAAGATGACGTGCACGTCGAGGCCGGCGGGGACCTCTCGGTTGACCTTGTTCAAGAACGCGACGAAGTCGGCCGAGGTGTGCGATTTGCGGATGTCGGTGATCACCGTCCCGGTGGCGATGTTCAGCGCGGCGAACAGGTCGCAGGTGCCGTTGCGCTGGTAGTCATGCGTCGCCCGCGCGGGGGTACTGGGCAGCATCGGCAATGTGGGCGCGGTGCGGTTGAGGGCTTGGATCTGGGGTTTCTCGTCGACGGCGAACACCGCGGCGGCGACCGGCGGGTTCATGTACAGCCCGACGAGGTCACGGACCTTTTCGATCAACTGCGGATCGGGAGACACCTTGAAGGAGTCTTGTCGCCATGGCTTGAGCCCGAACGCTCGCCAGATCTCGGCGACGGTCTGATGGCTGATCCCGTGCTTGGCGGCGAGCCCGCGCGTCGACCAGTGCGTCGCGTCCGCGGGCGCGCTCTCCAACGTGTCGATGATGACCGCCTCGATCACATCGTCGCCGATCGTGCGGACCGCACCCGGACGCGGCGCGTCGATGAGCCCGTCGAGACGATCGGCGCCGAAGCGGTGCCGCCACTTCGACACCGTCACCGGGTTGCAACCGAGCTCCTCCGCGATCTGCACGTGGGTGCGGCCGCCTTCGGCGCACGCCAACACGATCTTGCAGCGCAACGCCAACGCCTGCGCGGAGCTGTGGCGCTGAGCCCACCGCGTCAGCGTCTTGCGCTCCTCAGCACTCAAGTTGATCTCGACCGTCGGTCGACCACGACGCACCATCGAAGGCTCCTTCTATCAGGGGTTGAACCCGATAGAACGCGCCCGCAACGCGAAAATTCCCGAACACCGATATTTCTCGACTAAACAGCCTTACAGCACACTAGCTGACATTAGAATACACTAGTAGCACTAAGTGCATTAGCGTTCTGAGCAGAGAGTGAGAAACTGGTGATGGCGACAAAGAAGGAACTGCGATTCGGAAGCCCGATCGAGGTGTACGTCACCTTCGTGCGAAACGAGATGCAAGTCCGCTACCGGGTCGTCAAGTTCGATGAGTCGACCCACGAAGGTGAATGCGACTCCGCTTCGATTCGAGGCGCACAACGCGAGGTCACCGGCTGGCTCATCGCCGAGGGCTACGCCCCGGCGGGTCGCTGGCAAGCCGATGATGGCACCGAAGACGTCGAGAGCTACCGCCTGTTCAAGGCGGCTGAGGCGTAACGGCTGCATTGGATCGACGCCAACGTTTCCATCAGCTCGTCTGAACCTTCCGTTGCGCGCAGCCGTCCCTAGCAGGCAGGGGCGAGATCGACCACACGGAGAGCCCGCGTTAATGGCGCGGGCTCTCGGCGTACTCAGTCCGCCTTCGACGTCATTGTGATTCGACGCGGAGGCGAGACGCGAATCTACGCCGCCCTGAATGTCTCCGAACAGATCCCCCGCGGGCGGCCACAACGAAAAGGAAAAGTGCCAACTTGACGACTGGAGCGCGATGGTTCGAGCTCCGCCATTGTCGCTGTCGCCGATTCGCGGTGTCGGCGCGCTAGTCGACCGGCCACCACTTGCGGCGGCCCCAGTCAGCGAAGGGATCCTGCGCGCCCCAATCGACCGGCGGAGTGCCCATGTCAACTGCCCATCCATTGACCTTCGCCCGATTCTCCTCCCAGTGTCCTTGGGCTGGGAACCGGCTCGTGGTGGGGCGCATATTCGCATCACTCTCGGCTGCCCTGACGGGCTACGAACCTTCGCTCCTACGGTTGACCGATGTCGCCGTCTGGCTGGTCGGCAGGAACGCACGGATCGTGCCTTGGGTGTACTCCGATGTGGCCGCCTCAACTTCGGCAACAATCTGGGCCAACTCTTAGTCGACGGCGGGTGTTTCACGTACGCGGCGCTGCGCCCATGCCTCGATTTCGGGTCGCAGCCAAAGCCGAGGACGTCCGGGACCAAGGTCGACAATGGGCCGCGGCATGTCGGAGTACCGGCGCTGGTAAACGCTGACGGACGTGCGCTGCGCTAGGCCGAGGATCTCTGCGACTCCGTGAGCATCGATCAGGTCTTCCGTGCGTACAGCGGGTGCCACGCCACCAGCTTGTCACAGTTGACACCCGACAACATGCGCTTGTATACAGGTGTCAACACAAAGGTTGGCCCCGGCGGTGTTGGAGCACCCCGGGGCCTGGCCGGTACCTCGCGAAAGGTCCGACGTGGCTCATGCTATGCCCTCGCTAGATCTCGCCCCTACAGCTGGGGCAGACCTCGCCGCGGTCTCCCTGCGAGGCAGAGACCTGAGTGATCAGACGGTCGCGCGGCTCTGCGTGCTGATGCGTCAGTTCGCAGGGTTCGTTGAGCGAGGCCATGGGGTGACCATGTTGAGCCACGTGACACCGGCGGTGGTGGAGAGCTTCATTGCGGCACCGACTTCGGGCCGCACGGCGCCTGGGCCGTCCTTGCGATACTTCCGCCGGCTCGCGGTGCGACAGCTCTTCCGCGCGTGCCGCGCGCATGGGCTTGACTTCGGCGATCCAACGGTTGACTTGGTGCTGCCATCGAGAAGCAGGGCTGCGTTCCGTCCTCTCGAGGACGAGGAGGTCGAGTTCTGTCGCGCTGTCGCGGTGGGAGTCACTTCCTCGCGGCCCGGCGCCGCGTGGGCGCTGTGCGAGGCCACGGCACGAACAGCGGAGCTCGCTGCGCTTACGGTCGGCGACGTCCACCTCGACGAGGGTCAGATTTGGCTTCACGGCTCGAACCGACTCGACGAACGCTGGGGCGAGCTCACCGAGTGGGGGCGAATCCAGGTCCGTCGCCACCTCAGTGGACTCCCGAAGAATCCTGAGACGTTGCTGATCGGCGGAGGGCGGCCGGGTACGTCGATCGCGCAGTCCTCGGCTGTGGGCATCATCGGTAGGACGCTGCGGCGAGCAGGGCTCGGGGAGGATCCCGCCGTTCGACCATCATCGATCACCGCGTGGACAGGCCGACGACTGTTCGACACGAGCGGACGGATCGGACTCGTCGCTCGTCGTCTCGGGATGCGGAGCCTTGACCGCACCGCGACCTTCATCGGCTGGGACTGGTCCCACGATGACCGCTGAGGATCGCGGCATCAGCGCGCTCGAGCGCATCGAAGCCATTCTTGCTAGCGATGAGATCCACGAACTCGCCGCTGTCGTACCGACGCCGCCACGCGACCGTGGTGGCCGGCCACGGCACTACCCCGTGTTCATGGTCATTGTCTACGAAAGCCTCATCGGTGTCTTCGGCTCAGCCCGCCAGGTCGAAGCGGAGCTCGCTCACCCGACCATGTGGCGCTGGGTCCGCGACGCATGCAAAGCCGCGACGGGTCTCGACTTGCCGCAGATCCCGATGCGCCGCCATCACTACCTCTACCTCCGCAACCGCTACCTCACCGACCCAAAGATCCTTGAGCTGCTCAGCGACGTGCACCGCAGATCCGCGGCGACGCAAGCGCAACGACTCGGGCTGCTCCGCGCTGATGGCGCCGGCTCATGGACACACCCGAGCCTCGACCGAGTCGTGTACGGCGACGGCAAAGTGATCACTCCGCTCTACCGAGCCCGCCCCGGCGAGGTACGACTCGACCGCACCACCGGCGAACTCCGGCGCCTGCGCGCGGAGCCCGACGCGGATCTCCACTTCGAAGGCAGCGGCGAAGCGGTCTGGGGCACCAAGTTCGTGATCCTCGCCACCCGCGGCCAAACCACACATAGCCGAATCATTCTCGACGTCGACTTCGTCGCCGACAAAGGCGGCGAGGCGGCAACCGCAATGTCCTGCCTCGAACGCACCGCGCCACATCTCCCCGGCGCGCAAGCAGTCGTGTACGGCGACGGCAAAGTGATCACTCCGCTCTACCGAGCTCGTCCCGGCGAGATCCGGCTCGACCGCACCA
>DATKCX010000387.1:0-18092 GCA_035512975.1 Ilumatobacter sp. | reverse complement strand
CCACCGCGCTTGACCGCGAAGATCGAGGCGCCCATGGTGGAACGACCGGGATGTTCGAACACGATGTCGGGGTCTTCCCCCGTGAGGTCGCGGATCTTCTTGCCGAAGCGGCGCCACTCGGTTTCGTCTTGGGTGTGCTCGTCGCTCCAGAACTTGTAGCCCTCGGCGCGCCGGTCGATGACCGCTTCGCATCCCATGTCGTTGAGTAGCTGGGCTCGTTCGGGCGACGAGACCACGCCGATCGGTGTGCCGCCGCCGTTGAGCACGTACTGGATGGCGTAGCCGCCGATGCCGCCCGTGGCACCCCATACCAACACCGAATCGCCCTGCTTCATGCGGGCACCGTGGTCGCCGACGAGCATGCGGTACGACGTGGAGTTGCACAGCGCATTCACCGCAGCCTCTTCCCATGTGAGATGGGTGGGCTTGGGCATGAGCTGGTTGGCCTTCACCACGCTGAGATCGGCGAGCCCACCGAAGTTCGTCTCGAAACCCCAGATGCGCTGATTGGTGGCCAGCATCGAATCGTCGTGGGCGGACGGGTCTTGGTCGTCGACGTGGTTGCAGTGCACCGTCACCCGATCACCGGGCTTCCAGTTGCGAACCGCCGAGCCCACGCGCAGCACCACCCCCGACGCGTCGGAACCGATCACGTGGTAGTCCTGCTTGTGGCGCGCCGCCCACTCGCTCTCACGGCCGAGACGATCCAGGAAACCGAACGTGGGCAACGGCTCGAAGATCGACGTCCACACCGTGTTGAAGTTGATCGAGCTGGCCATCACCGCGAGGTACACCTCATCGGGCGCGAGCGCTGGCGTTGGCACGTCATCGATGTGGATCGACTTCGTGGGATCCTTCTCCGTCGACTCGACACCTTCGAACATCGCCGTCTCGTCACGGCGCACGAACGCCGCCCGATACGACTCGGGAACCTCGAGGTTGGCGATGTCTTCGCCGCTGGCACCATTCTGAATCGCGTCGAGGATTTCCTGCATGGGCGCAAACGTTAGTTGAGCCTTATTACTGACCGGTAACCCGGCGGGTCGTTCGCTTGATCGACCATCGGCACCGAGGGGTAGCCTCAGGTCATGCCTGGATCCGTGATCGTTACTGGTGCCCGCACTCCCATTGGGAAGATGTCGGGAGCCTTCTCCCAGTTCTCCGCTGCCGAACTCGGTGGCTTCGCCATCGCTGCAGCTCTGGAGCGCGCCGGCATCGAGCCAAGCCAGGTCGACCACGTCATCATGGGTCAAGTGCTCATGGCCGGCCAGGGTCAGGTGCCCTCCCGTCAGGCCGCTGTGAAGGCCGGCATCCCCATGAGCGTGCCGGCGGTCAACGTCAACAAGGTGTGTTTGTCGGGCCTCAACTCGATCTACCTCGCCGACCAGATGATCCAGGCTGGCGACGCCGACATCGTGGTGGCGGGCGGCATGGAGTCGATGACCAACGCTCCGTACATCGCTGCGGGCGCTCGCGGCGGATTCCGTTACGGCAACACCGAGCTCGCCGACGCCATCATCAAAGACGGCCTGTGGTGCGCGTTCGACGCATGCCTGATGGGCCTTGGCACCGACCGCTACACCGGTGACTCGATCACCCGTGAAGAGATGGACGAAGTATCAGCCGTGTCGCACGAACGCGCTGCAGCGGCCATCAAAGACGGTCGCTTCACCGACGAGATCATCCCGGTGTCGATCCCTCAGCGCAAGGGCGACCCGATCCTGGTCGAGCACGACGAGGGAGTCCGTCCCGGCACCACCGCCGACAGCTTGGGTCAGTTGAAGCCGGCATTCAACCCGACCGGCACCATCACCGCCGGCAACGCGTCGCAGCTGAGCGACGGTGCTTCCGCGGTCATCGTCATGTCGCAAGCCGCAGCCCAAGCGTGCGGCGTGGCCCCGCTCGGCGAGGTGGTGAGCTACGGCATGGTGTCGGGCCCCGACAACGCGTCGCTCAACCTGCAGCCGGCCAATGCCATCAACAAAGCGCTCGCCAAGGCGGGCCTCGGTGTGGGCGACATCAACGTGTTCGAGATGAACGAAGCATTCGCTGCGGTGGGCATCGCATCGGCCCGCGAGCTCGGCATCTCGCTCGACCAGGTGAATGTCAACGGCGGGGCGATCGCCCTTGGTCACCCCATCGGCATGTCGGGCAACCGTGTCGCGTTGACGATCCTGCACGAACTGCGCCGCCGCGGCGGAGGCCTGGGTGCCGCTGCGCTGTGCGGTGGTGGCGGTCAAGGCGACGCCATCGTGCTGCGCTCACTCTGATCCGGTTCGTCCGGTGACTTTGCCTGGTCTTGAAGTGACTCGACACGTCTTGACATGACACTGGTTGACATCATTTCGTCATATCCGTAATGTAACTGTCATACGAGGAATGGCTCGACGGGATTTCCCAGCGGGTCGCAGTCGTATGAACGGAGCGTCATTCGTGTTGAGCCGGGTCCCGTCCGCCCGCTACCGGCTCAGCAACGGACGGCGCTCCGTTCGCGTTTTCGCTGGTCTCAGCGTCGCGTTCTTGCTCAGCCCCCTGTGCAACATCGCGAGGCCTGGTAGGTGAGTCGGCGTCAGGTGTCGATGGTTCGGCGGCCCTCTAGGGCGCGGCCGAGTGTGACTTCGTCGGCGTACTCGAGGTCGCCGCCCACAGGCAGACCCGACGCGATGCGGGTGACGCTGATGCCCAGCGGCTTGAGCAGCCGAGCGATGTACATCGCAGTCACCTCGCCCTCGGTGTTGGGGTTGGTGCACACGATGACCTCCTCCACACCTTCGGGTTCGAGGCGTGCCACCAGCTCGCGGATCTTGAGATGCTCGGGGCCGATGCCCTCCAGCGGATTCATGGCACCGAGCAGCACGTGGTAGCGGCCACGGAACTCGCCGGTGCGCTCGATGGCGACGATGTCGCGCGACTCCTCCACCACGCACAGCAGCGCCGGGTTGCGTCGTTCGTCGCTGCAGATCGGGCAGAGCGGCGTTTCAGCGACGTTGAAACACCGATCACAAAACCGAACGCGGGCCTTCGCCTCACGTATCGCATCCGACAGCCGGTTGGCATCGTCGGCCGGGATCTTGAGGAGATGGAAGGCGATTCGCTGCGCGGACTTGGGGCCGACTCCGGGGAGCCGTCCGAGCTCGTCGATGAGTTGTTGAACAGGTGGGGTGTACGCGCTGGGCACGGCGGCTCGACTCTCGGGGGCAATCAGTCGTCGGTGATGAACTGGGAACCGGGGAACGCCTCGGTCAGGTGGTCGAGTGGCGTGCGCACCGACTCGGGAGGGGCGTCGGTGAGGTCGCCGAGATCGATCTCGTCGTCGGCTTCGAACACCGGAACTGATGCCTCGACTTCGACCTCTTCCTCGATCGACGCCGCTGCGGCCTCTTTGGCGCGATCCATCGCTGGCCGGCCAGGCGGGCGCGACTGGGCGGTCGGCGTCGCGGTGGGCGCTTGACGGTTGGACGGTTCGCGTCGCTGTTCGCTCTGCTGATCGGCGTCGCGTGCCGCCGTGACGAACTCGATCGTCACGGTGTGGCCGACGAGCGCAGCGAGCTGCGACTCGATCGTGGTGCGGTGCGGTTCACATCGTCCCGCATGCGCTGGGCTGGGCACTTCGAACTTCCAGTTCTCGCCGCTGCCGCTGGCGAAATGACCGGCGGCGAACAGTGCGCGCACCATGAGTGGCGTGATGGTGGTCTTGAGTTGACGGTCCCACGCGTCGGGAACCGACAGTCCGGTGGGCTGCGCGGCCGCGGCTGGAGCGTCGGCGCGCTGCATCTCGGCCGGAGGGGCTGACGGGATCGCAGACGCCATCGGTCGGTCGCTCACCGATTGATCCGGTGTTGGGCGTCGTGCGCCGCCGCCCAACACGGCTCGGCCGGGCGTGGCCGCGGGGACGTCGGTCGGCGCAACGTCGGCTGCCGGCTGGGCAGGCGTCGCAACCGACTGCTCAGCAGACGGCTCCGCAGACGGCTCAGCAGACGGCTCCGCAGGCGTGTGAGCAGACTGCTCAGCTGACGTATCCACCGGTGTCTCGACCGGTGTCTCGACGGTCGGGTCGGCGATGCCGCGAGCGGCAGCCACCGGTGGTTGGCTTGGTTCGGCAGCGGGTGGTCGACGCGCTGCGCCACCCAGTACTGCGCGCCCGGTGGCAGGGTCGGTGGGCGCGGCGACGGATCTGGCGGGCCCAGCTTCGCCGAACGACTTCACTTTCTGCTCGAGTCGTTCGATACGAGCGACGAGCGCTTCGACGTCGCCGCTGGCCTCATGGTGGGTGAGTTGCACCAGCACCACTTCCACCAACACGCGCGGGTCGGGGGCGTTGCGCATGTCGACCAACGTGGTGCCGAGCTTTTCGATGGCCCGCACCAGACCTGCCGCGCCAACCTGGCGCGCCTGCTCGGTGAGCGCATCGAGTCGTTCGGTGGGCAACATCACCAGCTCGGGTGCCATGAGCGTCAAGAACGCGTTGCGCAGGTGCCGAACCAGCTCCTCGGTGACCGTGCGCGGATCGCGTCCCAGCGTGACGGCGTGCGCCATTGCGGTGAGTGCCCGGCCGGCATCGTGGTCGATCATCGCCGCGATGAACTCGTCGAGGTCCACGGCGTCGTCGACCTCGCCTCCGGTGGAGGCGATGAGCTCCAGCGCCGACAGGGTGTCGCGTGCCGATCCGCCGCCTTGCATGAGGGCCGACTCGATCGCTGCGGGCGACAGGTCGTACCCCGCGTCGGTGGCGACCCACTTCACGTGTTCGGCCAACGTATCGGCGGGCAGCAGGTGGAACTGCAGGTGTTGTGTGCGCGAGCGAATGGTGTCGCTCATCTTCTGTGGGTCGGTGGTGGCGAGCACGAAGACCACGTGTGGGGGCGGCTCTTCGAGTGTCTTCAGCAACGCCGCCTCGGCCGGCTTGGACAGCATGTGTACTTCGTCGAGGATGTACACCTTGTGGCGACCCGGCGTGCCGAGCGACGCCTTCTCGATGAGGTCGCGGATCGCTTCGACCCCGTTGTTCGAAGCGGCGTCGAGTTCGTGGACGTCGTAACTCGTGCCCTTCTCGACCGAGAGACACGATTCGCATTCGCAACACGGCTCGCCGTCGACGACGTTCGAGCAGTTGAGCACCTTGGCGAGGATGCGCGCCGACGTGGTCTTGCCGGTGCCGCGTGGCCCCGAAAACAGGTACGCCTGGCCCTCGCGTCCGGCGATGACGGCGTCACGGAGCGCGCGAACGACATGGTCTTGGCCTTTGACCTCGCTGAACTTGCGCGGTCGGTAGCGGCGATACAACGACTGGGTGGCCATCGCCTCCGACTCTACTCAGGGGGTGGTCGCGCTCCGCTCGGGCGGCCGAACCAACGTGCACGGCGCCCCGTTCGACGGCTCTTCCTGGCACGTTGGTGACAGGCCCGTTGCGACGGCGTTGCGAAGCGGTGTCGATCTGCGGTCGCTTGTTCTGGCTACCGTGTGGTCCGTGGGCATTCGAACCCGTGTTCCCCGGGACGCGCCAGTCACCCCGAAGCGGGCCGAGCGACCGCGCTTTGCGTTCTCGTCGTTCACCACCAAGGTCGTCGCCGCGTTCGGTGTCGTGTTGCTTGCGCTGATCGTCGCGGCTGCTGGCGCGGCACCCGCTCTGGCCCAAGCACCGCTGAACTCGTTGCAATCGATCACGCCGGAAAACGGTCAGTCGCTCCCGGTGTCGCCCACCGAAGTCGTGCTGTCGTTCAACCAGGAACTCGACGACGGAGACTTCGCGGTCGTCATCGTCACGTGCAACGGTCAGCTGGCCAACACGCTCCTCCCCGAGATCGAACCCGACCGACTCGTCGTGCGGGCGCGGTTCGCCGCCGAACTCCCGAGCGGCAACTGTGTGATCGATTGGCATCTGTCGAACGACATCGGCGAGGTCATCATCGATGGACGCACCACGTTCGGGGTCACCGGTGACCCGTCCGCCACCACCACCACGGTGGAAGGTGCCACCACCGATGCGACGACGACTGCCACCACCGACCCGCTCATCCGTGCCAATGCCATCGACACCCCCGTGGCCAACGTGGCAGCCGAGGAAGGCAGTTCCGGCGGGGCGATCTGGTTGGGCCGACTGCTGTCGACCATCGGCATCATGATCATGTTCGGGTCGCTGGCCCTGATCAGCATCGGCTGGCCAGAAGGTCCCGAGTACATCGTCACGGTTCGTTTCCTCCGCACCGTCTGGGGCGTTGCGCTCCTCGGTTCGGTGATCTACGTGATGGCGTTGGCCGCCGATTTCGACGGCACCTCATTCGCGTCCGCGATGAGCCCCACGTCGTGGTTGGATCTCACCGACGCCGGGTGGGCGGGTCGCGGCGCGCTGCTTCGGTTGGTGTTCGTCGCGCTCGCTGCTCCGGTGGCGTTCCGGCCAGAACGCATCATCGACCCCACGTCAACCATGTGGGCGTGGGCGCTCCCCGGTTTCGCCGCCGTCAGTGTGGCGATGAGCCGCGTGAGCGACCCGGTTGCGATCGTCGGACTCGTGGTGGGCGTCGCCCACGTGTTGGCCGCTTCGATCTGGTTCGGCGGCGCTGCCTTGGTGTCGCGCGTGATTCTCGCAGGCCCCGGAGACGACGACCTGGTGCAGGCGTCGCGTACGTTCAGCCGAATCTCGCTGCCGGCGATCCTCATCACCTGCGTCACCGGTGTCATTCAAATCGTTCGCCTCGACGGCAACGCCCTGTTCACGAGCGGCCACGGCCAAGTGGTGCTCCTCAAGGTCATCGCCGTAGCGGCCATGCTCGCTGTCGCGATGGCGGTACGGCAACAGGTGACCATGCGACTCGACCGCGCGCGTGAGCTCACCGCTCCGCTCGCCGACCGGTTCCGGCGCGCGTTCGGTGCCGAGGTCACGGTTGGCATCGTGGTACTGGCGTTCAGTGGCTGGTTGCTGGCGCTCACACCAGCAACCGCAGATCCACTGGCTGGCGAATCGTTCGGCCCGGCGATCGACCTCACCGACGCCGGATCTGGCGTGCGCGTGAAGGTGTCGTTCGGTCCGGCGGTCGTCGGTCGCAATGGCATCAAGGTCGAGGTTCTCGAACCGGCCGAAGGCATCACCAACCTCACACTGCGATTCATCCCGCCGGCCGGCACCACCGGCGACAGCCGCTTCGTGATCGAACAACCGATTCCCGTCACGGGTGCTGGCACCGCATGGCTCGACGACAACATCGGGTTGCCGTTCGGCGTGTCGGGCACCTGGACCATGCAGGTGTTGTCGTCGAGCACGCTCGGGGCGGGGCAATCCCCGGCGGCGACGTTCCTCATTCTGAACTCCGACGGCACCGTCGACTCAGTGGTCACCAACGACACCACGCCGGCACCCGGCATCAACCTGATCGACACGTCGACCACGCTCGCGCCGCTCGCCACCGACCCGGTGATCACGCTCGACCCGAACGCGAGCACGACCACGGTCGCGGGCACCTAGGGACCCGACCGGATGTGTCGCTGCGCTCCTTTTCCGTCCGTTCGGGTCCCCGATCTCCATGGTCGTGCTCGCCTGGCGGCTCGCCCTCTGACGCGCGCCGAACGGCTCGCCTCCTAGCCCTCTTCGGCGAGTAGGTCGGCGAACGCCACCGGGCTGGCCACATCGAGTTGTTCGTACCCACACGACTCGGGCGTTCGGTCGGGCCGCCAACGTTGGAATGACACCCCGTGGCGGAACCGGCCGTTCTCCAACTGCCCGAACGTCACTTCCACCACGCGCTCCACGCGCAGCGGAACGAACGAGAGGTCTTTGTTGACGTTCCAACGCGAGAATCCGCCCGGCATGCGCTGATCACTGTGCGCTTGCATCTCGGCCCACTCGCGCCACGGGTGATCGTCGAGCGCCCGCTCGGTGAGCGGACCGAGTTCGTCGATGAGTTCCCGTCGGAACTTCGCCGTGAACGCCGCGCAGACGCCCACGTGATGCAACTTCGCGTGGTCGTCGTACAGGCCGAGCAACAGCGAACCCACGCCCTCGCCGTCTTTGTGAATCCGGAAACCGGCGACGGCGCAGTCGGCGGTGCGCTCATGCTTCACCTTCACCAGCGAACGCTTGTCGGGCGTGTACACGCCATCGAGCGGCTTGGCCATCACCCCGTCGAGGCCCGCGCCTTCGAACCGGGTGAACCAGCGCGCGGCGATGTCGGGGTCGGTGGTGGCCGGTGTGAGATGCACGCTGGCGTTGGGCCGAAGGTGCGCTTCGAGCAGTGCGCGGCGCTGACCGAACGGCGTGTTCAGGTGCGATTCGTCGTCGAGCGCTAGAAGGTCGAAGGCCACGAACGACGACGGCGTCTGTTCGGCCAGCATGCGGACCCGCGACTCAGCCGGATGAATGCGCTGCTGTAACGCGTCGAAATCGAGGCCGTTGCCGTCGCGGTCGGCGACCACGATCTCGCCGTCGACCACGCATCGGTCGGGCAGCGCATCGGTGAGCACGGGGAGCAACTCTGGGAAGTAGCGATTGAACGGTCGTTGATTTCGGCTGGCCAGCTCGATGTTGTCGACGTCGCGAAACACGATGCAACGAAATCCATCCCACTTCGGCTCGAACAACATCCCGGCCGTGGTAGGGATGGTCCGTGCGAGTTTCGCCAGCATCGGCTTGATCGGCTGTTCGACTGGAAGCGCCATGCGCCGATTCTGCCCGAATGGCAGCGCTGACATCCACCGGTCGCCGCCAGTCGAGATTCGACCGGCGAACTTCTACGACGGGCTGCACTTCATCAACTCGGCAGCCGACATCGCGGCGGCACGAATCGTCGCTGCATTGCCTGCCGAGGGCTGACGCGTTGCCGCTCGAGCGGCAACGCGTGGCACGATGACAGCCATGTCAGTCGTCAAAATCAACGCCATCGAAATTCCTGAAGGGGCCGGTCCCGAGCTCGAAGGCCGGTTTGCGGCCCGCGCCGGTGCCGTCGATCAGCAGCCCGGGTTCGAAGAGTTCATGCTGCTGCGCCCGGTGTCGGGCGAGAACCGGTACTTCGTGGTCACGCGTTGGGAGTCAGAAGAGGCGTTCCAGAACTGGCGCAACGGCCAAGCGTTCGGTGCCGCGCACGGGCAACCCGCCGGTGGGCCGCCGGCCGACGCCGCGGCCGGCGGTCAACCTGGTGGTCATCCCGGTGGGCATCCTGGTGGTCATCCCGATGGTGCTCCGGCGGGTGAACCCCCCAAGCCGCCCGTCGGCATGGCGGCCAGCCTGCTGGAGTTCGAAGTCGTCGCACTCTCGCACCCAGCCTGAACATCGAAGTCCGACCGCCGGACGGCTGGTAACGCCGTAGGCTTTCACGCTCGTGGCACTGATCGTTCAAAAGTACGGCGGCACTTCGGTGGCCGACCCCGACCGCATGCGCGCCGTCGCCGACCATGTGGCCTTCACCAAGCGCCACGGCAACGATGTCGTCGTGGTGGTGTCGGCCATGGGTAAAGCCACCGACAATCTCGTCCAGTTGGCCAACGAAGTCTCGTCCACGCAACCGGGTCGTGAGCTCGACATGCTGCTCACCACCGGCGAGCGCGTCTCGATGGCGCTCGTCTGCATGGCCTTGGCCGATCGTGGGGTGGAAGCGGTGAGCTTCACGGGCAGCCAGGTCGGCATCATCACCGATACGGCACACGGCAAGGCGAAGATTCTCGAAGTGAAAGGCGACCGTGTGCGGGCCGCCCTCGCGGCAGGCAAGGTCTGCGTGGTCGCCGGGTTCCAAGGCGTATCCACCGACAAGGAGATCACCACGCTCGGTCGTGGCGGTTCCGACACCACGGCAGTCGCGCTCGCCGCCGCTCTCGGTGCCGACTCGTGTGAGATCTACACCGACGTCACCGGCGTGTTCTCGGCCGACCCGCGCATCGTGCCTCAAGCCCGCAAGCTCACCAAGATTCATTCCGACGAGATGCTCGAAATGGCCGGTGCGGGTTCCAAGGTGCTCGCTCTTCGTTCGGTCGAGTTCGCTCGCAACCACAATGTTCCGCTCCACGTGCGTTCCAGTTTCACCTGGGAGCCCGGCACGTGGGTCACCAGTGAGGAGCCCTCCATGGAAGATCCCATCATTTCCGGTGTGGTCACCGACGTCAGCGAAGCCAAGGTGACCGTGCTCGGCGTGCCCGACCAGCCGGGCATTTCGGCAGCGCTGTTCGAGCCGCTCGCCGCTGCCAACGTCAACGTCGACATGATCGTGCAGAACACGTCCACCGACGGGCTCACCGACATCAGTTTCACCGTTCCCATGGCCGACAGCCGCGTCTCGCAGGAGATCGTCGGTCGGGTCGCCGCCGAGATCGGGGCCAAAGGCGTCAGCCACGACAGCGAGATCGCCAAGGTGTCGCTGGTGGGTGCCGGCATGAAGACGTCGCCAGGCATCGCTGCCAAGATGTTCCGCACGCTCGCCGACGAAGGCGTCAACATCGAGATGATCTCCACCTCGACGATTCGTATCTCGGTGGTCATCGCGGTCGACGACCTCGAACGGGCCGCACGCACGTTGCACACGGCGTTCGGGCTCGACACCGGACAGGCGTATTCCGCGCCGTTGCCCGAGCGCAAGTGACGCTGAGAACTGGAGTGGATGGGTCGATTCGCCCTCTGGGCACACCCGCACCACGTCTGACAGAATCGAGCATCATGCCGCGGCGTCCCCAACTCACCCCCTGGAAATCAGCTGGCCGCGTGTCCGAGCGGATGGCCAGCGGTGACGACGTCGTTCGCGAGACGGGTTGGGTGTTCAACAACGCCACCGGTGCCGCGCTCACGCTTGCCGAGTTCGTTGCCACCGGCGACGATGAAGTCCCCGCGTATCTCGAGACGTTCGGCCTGCGCGGGCCGCACAACGAACAGCAAACCTTCGTGGAGATCGGCGCTGGAATCGGCCGGATGACATGCGCATTCACGCGCGAGTTCGGGTCAGTCGTCGCATGTGATCTCGACCAAGGGTTCCTCGAACGCTGTTACGAGACGGTCGGTCGATTCGGCAAGGCCGAGCGGCTCCGCACCCTCGAAGTGGCAGACGGACGCACCCTCAACATGGAGGCCGCCAGCGCAGACGTCGCGTTCAGCTACATCACGTTGCAGCACTGCGCCGTGGAAGACGCGTTGCAACTCGCTGCGGAAGCCGTGCGCGTCGTGAAGCCGGGCGGCAAGGTCGTCCTCAACTTCCGGGCACCCGGCACCTCCGACTTCATCATCGTTCCTGCCGGAGCGGTGGTGCGTGGGTTGTACCGACTGCCGAAAGTCGGCGGGTGGCTGTCACGCCAGCGATCGTTCACCCGCCTTGCATGGCAGGTGTCGCGCATTCACCCGCACCAGGTCACACAGAAGCTCGGCGGCGCGATCGCCGACGTGCAGGTGTGGACGAACCCGAAGCGCTCGCTGACCTCGCCGACGGCCGAGCGGCGTGAGTTCGAAGGCATCAACATCAACCACTGGTGGCTGATCGCCACCGTGAAGGGATAGTGCCAGGCACTATCCCTTCGCGGCGGCGTCGAGGCGTGCGAGCACGTGGTCGGGGTTGAACCACCACTCCACTGCGAGTACTCGGGTGATGTTCCAGCCAGCGGCGTCGAGCACGCCGGCTTCGGCCACCAGGCGTGCAGTCGCGGTGGCGTCGCCTCCGCCTGGTTCCACCAACACGCCGAGCGAGTAGCCGTCGCCCCCTGCCGCCCGCACCGCGACATCGATGGTGAACTCGCTCCGGCCCACGCCAGTGTCGACGGTGTGGCCCTTGGTGCGGAGTGCGTCTGCGATCTGATCGGCGATGGTCCCGGCAGCGCTGACGACGGGTGGGCGCGGGCTGGTCAGCAGAGCCTTGGTGACCGACGTGCCGGCACCGTCGCGCCTGCTTTCCGCTGCCGCAAACGTGAGAAACCGCGCCAGGTGGGCCGCACCATCGTTGTGGATGTTCGTGATTGCCGCGCCGTCGATGCTGCTGACGATCGCCATGTGCCGCTTGGCGCGGCTGAAGATGACATTGAGCCGCCGCTCACCGCCCGACTGGTTGATCGGCCCGAAGTTCATACGCATTCGGCCCGCCGCGTCGCGTGCGTAACACACCGACATGACGATGATGTCGCGTTCGTCGCCCTGCACGTTCTCGAGGTTCTTGACGAACAGCCCGACGAACTCGCCGTCGTCGACGCGTTCCTCCTCGGCTGCCAACTGTTCCGCGAACTCAGGGTCGATGTTGGCGAGTTCGGTGAGCGCCGTCTCGATCGACGACTGCTGGGCCTCGGAGAACGCCACGATGCCGATCGTTCGGCGGTCGGGGTGGTGTAGCAACGCTCGAATCAGCTCGGCGATGTAGTCGGCCTCAGCGTCGTTTCGTCGATCGGTGTACACGCCCGACGTCACCCGATGGAACGAAATCGGACGGTCGAGCACGCTGTTCGCGAACGTCTGTGCGTCGGACGCGGCGTGGACGACGATCTCTGGTCGTTCGTCGCCCGGCAACGATCGATCGGGAATGGTGGCGAGGCGAGCACCGTAGAACGCATGGTTGCTGTACGCGATGAGCGCTTCAGACCGCGACCGGTAGTGCCAGCTCAGCAACGCCGATGGCAACGCAAGGTCGGCTTGGCCGAGGAAGCTGTCGGCGTCGAGTGCGACCGACTGTGGGTGACCGTCGACGTCGACGACCACCTCGTCGTCGAGATCGTGCGCTCCGGCAAAGAAACGCGTGGGCGGCAACTGCATGCGGTCGCCCACGACGATCGATTGTGGCGATCGCAGCAGGGTGGGCACAGCGTCCTCCACGGGAATCTGGCTCGCCTCGTCGAACACGACGACGTCGAACCGGCCGACCGAGCCGCCAGACGTGCTCGATGTGCCGTCCACGTCCAGCGGCAGCGTGTCCGACACCGACAGCGGGCTCATCATCCACACCGGCTTGAGGTCGCTGACGACGAGGCCGCTTTCGCCGCCGGCGAGTTCGCGGATCGTCCGGTGCCGCATCTTCTTCTGGAACTCACGTTCCAGCAGACGACGCCCGGCGTTGTAGGCGCGCTTGAACTCCTTGTCGGCATCGCTGCGGCCTGCCATCGAGGACTCGGCAAACGTGACGTGGTCGCGAAATCGCGTTCGCGCTCTCGCTGCGACCATGCCGGCGTTCGCAACCAACAGCTCTCGGTGCCGCGCCAGCAACTGTTCCGTGATGACATCGAGCCGTTCGCCCGCGTACCTGCCACCGTCGGTGGTGCCGGCGCGTTGCAGCGCTTCGGTGAGAATCGCCAGCTCCACCTGGTCGATCGTCGACGAGGGATCGAGCGCGGCGTCGAGGACCGCGGCCGGAGCGTCGTTGAGCGCCGACCAAGCAAGCAGCATGCGTTCGTGACTCACCGGGGTGGCCTCGAGACCGCGAGCGAGGTGCGTGAGCGCCGACACAGGCACCGCCGAGGCGACGATGATCGAGTGCGTGCCGGCGACGACCGCACCGCACGCTACTGGCAGCGCGTCGAGCCAGTTCGCCGCGGATGCCTGTTGCCTGAAGACGTCGACGAGTGGGTTGCCGTCGAGGCGTTCGAGCGCGGCGATCGCGCCGGCGGCCGCGTCGGTGCCGAACCGCGCCTGCGCGGTGGCGCGCAACCCTGCCAACGACTCGTTGGCGTCGTGCATCCCCACGAGCTCGGTGAGCACGCTGGCGACGGTTGGCCGCACTTGATGGTCAGCGAATCGGTAGGAACGCTCCACCAACGACTTGACCTCGCGCCACCGTCCGCTGAACATCTTGAACAGCGAACCCTCTTTGTCGGTGGCGACGGAGAGAGCTTCGCGGGCGTCGCGGGAGTCGAGCACGGCCACCCAGCGACTCGCCACCGCCGATCGTTCATGCGCCACTGCGGTCGCCGCGTGAATCGCAGCAACGCTGTTGCGGAGCTCTTGCCGCGCGTCGCCCTCCGGATCGAACATGGTGCGGCCGGCGTGCGTGGCGAGGCGAGTCAGCAGCGCGAGATCCGGAGCGATCCCGAGGAGGTCGGCCACCGTCATCCGATCGAGCAGGCCGCTGTCTCCGGTAGGAGGAACAGCCTCACAGAGTTCGGTCAACCGGTTCATCGCCGCGCCGAGCGCGCTCCCAATGTGTCGAACCGTAACGACCGGGTCGTGACGTTGCGATGCATTGGGCTCGCCGACCACGTCGGGGTGCCCCAGTGATCGAGGGCGCACCCTCAGCGACGGGATCGCCCCCAACGCCGACATCGCCTCGGCTGCCGGTCGCGCCGTGAGCACGCGGTCGAGTGCGGGACGCGATGTCAACCAGGCGCTGGCGTCGACACCGATCGGCACGTTCAGCGCGGCCTCCACCCCGGCGGCGCGGTGGGTGACGAGACGCTGCACCAGCGTGGTGACCGACACCCGCCCTCCTCGATCGTCGCCGAACTCGACGAACTCGGCCTCGAGCGGGTCGAGCAACTCACGCACCGCGGCCAACGCATCGTCGCGCCGTTGCTCGCGGTCGTCGTCGATGTCGCTCATCCACCCCGAATACGTCTCGCCGAGTTCGGCGATGAATGCCTTGCGGTCGAGTTGCGAGTCGTGGATGGTCACCACCAGTTCGCCGAGCCCAGCCTGGTCGAGCCGGTGTGCGACCACGTCGATCGCGGCGCGCTTTTCGCACACGAACAGCACCCGCTTGTTCTCGGCGACGAGCGCAGCGATCAGGTTCGCGATCGTCTGACTCTTCCCGGTTCCCGGAGGGCCCTGAATGATGAATGACTCCTCGGCGACCGCGCGGCGTACGGCGCGAGCCTGAGAGTCATCGGCTGGCAACACGAGCGGCTGCTCGACCTCGATGCCATGGAGCGGAGGGTGATCCAACACCCGTGGGCGAGGAGCGAAGATCGTCTCGAACGAAGCGAGCGTGCCCGCCGGAACCGAGTCGCCTTTCTCGAACGCGCTGATCGCGGCGTCGTAGTCGCGGGCGAGGCTGATTCGGCGGCCGCCCAGCGAAGCGATCGTGACCGCGCACAAGTCGACTTCCCATCGATGACGATCCGACGACTGCTGCACCGAAAACTCGTCTCGCTGACGCGCCGGTGCGGCGAATGCCGGTGGTGGTCGGAGAACGGGGGCCGCTCCGGCCACCAGCTGTAAGGGCAGTTCGATCGGCGCGAGGTATGCCCGATACAACTCTGCACCCAACGGTCGCCAGTCGTCGAGGTCGTAGCTGTGCGCTTGGCGACGCCATCGACCCGACGCGGCGAGCGCCCTCGCGCGCCGCCGCAGATACGAGTCGACCCGCAACTGTGCACTTCGCCGAATCAGGTTGATCCGCGGCGTGGTGACCAGTTCGATTCGAATCGACGGGTCGGTGGCGCGAACCGCTGCTTCCAAGTTGGTCGTGAACTCGGCGATCGCCGTCGGGGTGGGCTCGAGGTGCGTGGTGAGCATGATGTTGAACCGGCGCTCGAACACGTGCCGCAACACCGGGTTGACCTCGGCGGTTGCGTCTGCTGACGTGTCACAGGCCACCCGATAGCGGTGACGAACCCCGCGCTGCGAGCTGAGTTGGGCCGGCATGGTGAGCAGCGGACTGTTCACCGATTCCCCGGTTTCCGGGTCGACCCAGCGCAGGAACGCAACGATCAGGCGGAGCGCACCTTGACCGTGTTCGGCGCGCAGTCGCCGCTCTGATGCGATGATCGAGTCGAGCGTGGACGCGAGGTACGGAGCTTCTTCGAAGCGGCACCAACGTTCGATGTCGACTGGTTTGCCGGCGGTGAACTCTGCAGCCACCCGGTCGTTCCACGTGAGCAGATCAGCGGCGTTGATCCGGTCGGTGTCGAGCAACAACGGAACCGACGCTTCGGTGAGCGACACCGACGAAGCGGTCGGCTTGAAGTACAGGGCGCGGTTTCGTCGCGATGTGTCGAAGACACGCTCGCGCAGGGCGGCCAGCACCGCAGGACGCCAGTCGCCCGGTGCCTCATACGCGTCGGTGAGGTCGAGATCGGCCGGCAGTTCGCGGTGATGCTCGAGCAGGGCGATCGTCGAGTAGAGGTCACCCGGCCGACGATGTCGGTCGGGGTTGATCATGTCGGTGAGAACACCGGCGACGACCGGGTGCAACGACGGCACCAACGCCAACAGGTGGCGTCGCGACAGCGCCAACCGATGCACATGGTCGACGTGATCGAGATCGAGGCCGGTTGCGTAGCTGGTGAGCACCAAACCCGCCAGATGAACGTCGGTCAGCGCATCGTGATGATCGAGCATCTGCTCCCACGCCCGGTAGCCGACGACGAGCATGGGTCGGTCGGGGGGAGCGGTACCGTCGCTGACGTCGAGACTGGTGATCGCGTGGCCGCGCTCCATCCCGTCGCCATGATCCACGGCGAGGCGCTGCAGGATCTCGACGCCCCGCTCGGAGCGCTCCGGGTTGCATTTCTCCACTCGCGGATCGAGGCGCGGTGGCCGGGTTGCCCCGGGCGCGATGCGCAGGGCTCCATCGACGTACTCGAGATGAGCGACCCCGTCGAGGCGGCTCACCAACCCTTCGGCGTGAAAGGCAGCAAGCTGATGCAGTAGCGGCAAACCCACGGCGAGCACATCTCCGGTGCTGGGCAAGGTGGGCGATGCGGTCGCTTCGCTCAGCAGGGTGGCAAAACTCACGACGATGCTCCCGTCGACTGGCTCGAGCGGTTTCGCTTCCTCGACGGTTGCGTCCGCGCCAGAAGAGCGTCGAACTGGTCGGCCACGCCGATGCGATGAGCCTCGGCGGTGAACAGATTCAGATCGTCGAGGTCGGCGTCGGCGCGGCGCAGCAACATGGCGATGTCGAGAATCAGCGCGGCGGCGAGGTGGCGCACCGACGCTGAGCCCTCGAGTAGTTCACTGTCATCGAGCGGCGTCGCGCCATCGAAGTCGAGCGAGTCGAGATGGGCGAGGTGCACATCGATGTCGTCGTCCGGGGTATCGACGATCACCCTGGCCTTGGGTACGGCACCGGCGAGTACCCGGGCCGACAGCACTTGCAAGCGATGTTGCGCGAGCAGGTCGAGCCGGTCCAGGTCGTCGGCCCCATCGATGAGTTGGTGCATCACCTCGTCGATCGAGGCCGAGCGGCGGGCGGTGATGCACGCGATTCGAACGTGGAGTTCGGGGTGGGTCCATCCCTCGCTGACGGTGACGTTCGACTCGAGGATCTGGCGTGCCTGCCTGAGGTACGCGGCAGCGTCGACGTTCTGCAGACCCGTGTGCACCTTCACCAATGCCCGCACCAATGTCGTTTCGGCGTCAGCTTCGGTCATGCCGTCAAGGGTGATGGCCTCGACGGCCACCCGGTCGGCGAACACTTCGGTGTGCAGCCGCAGTCGCCTGGCGGTCTCGGCCAGGACCGACTCATCCGACTCGGCGTCGATGCGGTGCACCAACTGATCGAGCACACGCATCGCGCCGCCGTCGGTGCGTTGCAACCACACGTGGGCGAGTTCGTGGGCAAGCACGGCTTCTTGCTCGGCAACGTCGAGCAGCGCCAGCATGTCGCCGGCGAACACCAGATGCGCGGTGTCGCCCAGCACGACCACCTGGGCGTTGCGGGCACCGGCGCTGACCGGCCGATCGACCAGCGCTTGATACAACACGACGTCGCAATCGAGCCCGATCCGCCCGGCGAGCACGGTGGCCAACCCAGCGAGCGCAGCGTGTACGTCCCCGTCGAGCCGGTACGACGTCTTCAGGATGCCGAGTGCTGCGTGAGCAACATCGTCGGCGCTGGGCTGCAGCGACTCGGCGAACCACCGCCAGAGTTCTGGGTGGTTGGGCTCCAGGAGCGACCGCAGCGCCGCGTGATAGGCGGGAACGGTGATCGCCTCCATGCCCCGACGATACGAGGTCGAACGAGGTCGGGCGCTACGTCGCTGATCTGCCCGCCCCCGTGAAACCGAAACGCCGCCCGTGACGGAGCGCCATTAGCCTGTCGGGCATGAGTACAGGACTACGAATCGGCGTCGTCGGCGCCACAGGCCAGGTGGGCAGCGTGATGCGTCGCCTGCTCGACGAACGCAACTTTCCCGTCGCCGAAATTCGCTACTTCGCGTCGTCTCGATCAGCCGGAACCACGCTGCCGTGGAAAGGTGTCGACATCGTCGTCGAA
>DATKCX010000386.1:0-11598 GCA_035512975.1 Ilumatobacter sp. | reverse complement strand
GCGGCGGGCGGAGGATTCGTGAGCCAATGCAGGAACGTGCGATGCGGATCGCACGCCGACACCACGATCGAAGCCGTCCGTAGCGTGCCGTCTTCGAGCCGCACGCCGCGAACTCGCTCGCCTTCGCACACGATCTCGGTCGCGCGCATCGCCGCGAGCAGTTCTCCACCGGCACCTTGGAAGGCTGCAAGCACGGCGCGTGGCATGGCCACGCTGCCACCGACAGGACGCCCCACCTGGCCCACATGGCGGGTCGCCATGCTCAGCGCGCCCAAGCCCGACCCGACGAACTCCGGCGAGACTCCCCACACCATCGGTCCTCCAACGGCTGCTCCGGCGGTGAGTGCGTCGTGCTGGAAGTACGACCGCAGCACGTCGGCGGCGCTGCGTCGGCTCCATCCGAGCAACGCGGAAGAACCGGCGAACCGATGCCGGATCGCGCGTCGGGTGAGACTCGTGAGGGTCGGCGGCTCGGCGGCCGCCTCCAGCACCATCCGGGCTGCCGGGAGCGCAGCGCCGAGGTAGCGCCGATACCCCTCCACCTCGCCGGGAAGCACACCAGCGAGCCCATCGAGCGTTGCCTCGATGTCGTGGTACTGCGTCCACAGGGTGCCGTCAGACCACGCTGCCAGATGCTGGGCCGGATCGACATCGTGGTACGTCAATCCGTGGCTTGCCAGATCGAGTTCGTCGACCACGGGAGTCGTGCGGAACGTGAGATGGTCACAGTTGCACACGTTCACGGTGACACCGGAGAACGGCTCACTCGTGGCAGTGCCGCCCACCTCTTGGCGGGCCTCGATCAGCAGCGTCGACCGGCCGGCGCGAGCGAGGTAGGCGGCGGCGATCAAGCCGTTGTGCCCACCCCCGATGACGATCGCGTCGTAGTCGTCGCCGGACGTCGATCCGTCGGCACGGGTGGTTCGGGGTCGACGTCGGGTCCGCACGCGCCCATTCTGCAACACTTGCCGACGTGGATCTGAATGAGGTACGCATCGATGCTCAGCGCCTGGTGCAGCGGCTCGATGCGTTGGGGGAAGTAGGTGCTGTGCTCGGGCCGAACGGCGAACGCGGATGTGCCCGACTGGCGCTCACCGACGCCGACCGGGACGGCCGCGATCTGGTGGTGCGGTGGATGCGCGACCTCGGCTTGACCGTCACGATCGATGTGGTGGGAAACGTCTTCGCCACGCGACCCGGCACGCGCACCGATCTCCCGCCGGTGATGACGGGTTCCCACATCGACACCGTGCGCACCGGTGGTCGCTTCGACGGCAATCTGGGCGTGCTCGCCGGACTCGAGGTGATCGAGACGCTGATCACACATGGCGTCGACACCGAACGCAGCATCACCGTCGGCTTCTTCACCGACGAGGAGGGTGCCCGCTTCGCACCCGACATGCTCGGCAGCCTGGTGTACGTCGGTGGGCTACCGGTCGAAGCGGCCCTCGACGTGCGCGCCGCCGACGACCAGGCGCGTTTCGGCGACGAACTCGAACGCATCGGCTACGCCGGGGGAGTGCCGTGCCCTGCGGCAGCCTTCCCGCGCGCCTTCGTCGAGTTGCACATCGAACAGGGGCCGATTCTCGAAGACGATGGTGTGGACATCGGCGTGGTCGAAGGCGTGCAAGGCATCTCATGGACCGAAGTCACGATCACCGGCCAGTCAGCTCACGCCGGCACCACGCCGATGCGACTTCGGCACGACCCACTCACAGTCGCCGCAGAGATCATCACCTTCGTTCGACAGCTCACCATCGAGTTCGGCGGCGACCAGGTGGGCACGGTTGGTCGCATCGACGTGCATCCGAACCTGGTGAACGTGGTGCCGTCCACCGTGACCATCACAGTCGATCTCCGCAACACCGACGAGCAGACACTGAAACTCGCTGAACAGCGTCTGCACGCGCAGCTCGCTGTGCTCGCTGCACGCGAGGGCGTCGAGATCAGCACGCGCTCCCTGGCGCGATTCGAGCCGGTGGAGTTCGACACCGCCATGGTCGATCGCGTGGAACGCGCGGCCCACTCGTTCGGCTATTCCACGCGTCGCATGCCAAGCGGCGCCGGCCACGACGCCCAGATGCTCGCCAGGGTGTGTCCCACGGCGATGATCTTCGTGCCGTCGGCCCACGGGCTCAGCCACAACATTGCCGAGTTCACCGCAACCGAAGACGTCGAGCGTGGCGCCAACGTGTTGCTCCACCTGCTGCTGGAACTCGCGACCGCCCACCCCGCGTAACGCAAGGTGCGTAACGCGAGGTGTCAGACACCTCGCGTTACGCGGGGAACGGCTCAGAGGCCGATCGACTCGTCGATGAACTCGTTGGTGACGATGTCTTCGGCGGTGAGGCCTTCCTTCGGCGTCTGGCCGAGCGACTCGTACACCGGGATGGCGATCTCGATGAGGCCGTTCACACGGTCCATGTCGAAGTTGCCGAGTGTGTCGTCGGGCCCGTTCGACAGCAACCCGTCGCCCAGCATCGTGGCGACGCCGTATTCTGCGACTTCGGCGCTGTAGATCCAGCCGTTGTCGTAGGTGTCGACGGCGTCGATGATGACGGCGTTGGTCTCCGCCGGATCGGTGACGAAGTCGACCGAGGACTGCTGGATGATGGGGACGAGCAGTTCCAGACAGGCCCGGTTGTCTTCCAGCGAGTCGGCCCGGATGGCGATCGACTCTGCGTAGTTCTCCCAGCCGGCATCGTTGATGTACGCGTAGTTCACCGGCTTCATCCAGTCGGTGACCTCGTTGGCGTAGATGTACGGCTCGGCCGAACCGAAGCCCTGCTGGGCGACCGCACCCTGCTCGCCGGTGAACCGGGCAGGCGTGCCGTCGTACGATCCGTCGACCTGATCGGCCGACAGGATGCCGGTTTGGGTGAAGTAGTCCATGTACGCCGCGCCACCGAAGTAGAGCGTGGTGATACCGGCCTCGCCGATGTCGGCGATGGTCTCGACGTCGGGGTAGGTCTCAGGGTCCCACATGATCATCTGCGGGTTCTTCTCCATACCGGCCATCACGGCGATGGTGGGGAAGTCGGAGGAGTTCTGGATGGCTTCGTCGGTGTAGACGTAGCCGAGCATGATCGATTCATCGGTGTACATCTGCGAGGTGACCGTCTGGTAGCCGATCGCGGGGCCGCCCGAGCGGATCTCGATGTCGACACCTGTGTCGACGCCGCCGGCGACCAGCGGACCACGAACCGCGACCGCGGTGGCGTCGATCTCGTAGCCGTCGCCGATCATCTCGTAGATCCAGCCATGTTCGGCTTCCGGGTTCCAGTCGGTCTGGATGACGACGGTCTCCGGGCACACTCCGGCCAACACGCCGTCCTCCCCGGCGGCGGTGTCTGCGGTGGAATCTGCGGTGGAATCTTCGGTGGCGACGGTGGTCTGTGCAGCGGCCGCGGTGGTGGCGGTGGTGCCTTCCTCTTCGTCGTCGCCACACGCTGCGAGAGCGAGCGCAGCGACGGCCGAGATGGCCATCACTCTGGTGGTTCTGGACTTCATGGATTCTCCTTGTAGTTGTTCACGCTGGTTGATGTGGACGGGCGGCCATGTGGCTACCCGGCGCCTTGGCGGGTCTGCTCGTGCCAACGGCCGACGACGACCGTGCTGAGCCACCCGAAGAACACGAACACCACGATGCCGAGCAACGACGACAGCAACAGGGCGCCGTAGGTGAGCGGATAGATGGTGCGCTGGCGGTATTGATCCATCAAGATGCCGATGCCCTTGCCGCCCTTGCGGAAGAACAGCTCGCCGACGACCGCCCCGATGACCGACAGGCCGGCCGCGATGCGGAACCCGGTGAAGATCGCAGGCATCGCCCCGGGTAGCTGCAGCTTGGTGAGGCGGGTGAAGCGCGACGCCCCTTGCAAGGTGAACAGGTCGTGCTGGCTGCGTTCCGCACCGAGCAGGCCGAACAGTGTGTTCGACACGATGGGGAAGATCGAGATGATCACGCACACCAAGATGCGCGAGGTGAATCCGTACCCGAGGGTGACCCCGATCAGCGGCACGACCGCCAGGATCGGCACGGCTTGGGCGGCGATGAGGTATGGCCAGAAGGCCTGCTCGACCGGTTTGGCCTGCGCCATGATGACGGCGAGCATCATGCCGAGCACAATCGAGATGCCGAGACCGATCAGCGACACGAGTGCCGTCCAGCCGAGCCCTTTGAGCATGTCGTTGCGGGGTGTGACCGAACTTCCTGACGACGTGGAGATCGTCTCGATGTACGAGTCGTAGAAGACGGTGTGCGGTGCCGGCAGCAGGAAGCTCGGCTTGTCGAGCACAGACTCCATGAACCAGTAGTGGCCGAGATACCACAGGCCGATGAAGAACGCGAGCCCGATCACCGGGCCGATCACGTTGCCGATTCCGAACGACGCTCGCCGCCTGGGGGTGGCCACCGTCAACTGATTTTCGCGTTCGATCGGAGCGCCGCTCATGTGTGGGCTCCTCTCAGCGCATGCGACACGTCGCCGGAGAGGCTCGCGAACGCCGGGTCGAAGCGCAGGTCGGGGCTGCGCGGATAGCTGAACGGGATGTCGAACTCGGCGACGATCCGGCCCGGGCGCGCCGACATCACCAGTACCCGGGTCGACAGGAAGATCGCCTCGGCGATGGAGTGCGTGATGAACAGCGCGCCGAACTGCTTCTTCTGGAACAGCAGGATCAGTTCGTCGTTGAGTCGCTCACGAGTGATCTCGTCGAGTGCACCGAACGGCTCGTCGAACAAGAACACGTCGGGTTCGAGTACCAGCGAGCGGGCCAAGGAGGCTCGCATCTTCATACCGCCCGACAGTTGCTTCGGGTATTTCGACTCGAAACCCGTGAGGCCCACCAGCTCGATGTTCTCGGCGGCGCGGCGGCGCCGTTCGGCCGCCGGAACGTCGCACAGTTCGGCCAGCAGTTCGATGTTGCGCTGGATGGTGCGCCAGGGCAACAGCGTCGCGTCTTGGAACACGTAGCCGACGCCGCTGCGATCGACCTCGACGCCTCCAGACGTGTGCGGTGTGAGCCCCGATGCGATTCGCAGCAGGGTCGACTTGCCGCACCCCGATGGCCCGACGATGGTGACGAACTCGCCGGCTGCTACGTCGAACGTGACGCTGTCGACGGCGTGGGTGCCGTCGGGGAACACCATCGATACGTCGCTGAATCGGAGGCGGGGAGCTGCGTTGTCGGTCATGGGGGGATCGGTCATGTGGCTCTCAATGCAGGATCATTCCGCCAGACACGTTGAGTGCCTGGCCGGTGAAGTAGGCGGCGTCGGGCGACGCCAGGAACGCAGCCAGACCGGCCACGTCGTCGGTGCTGCCACACCGGCCGAGCGGAGATTTCGCCGACCAACCGGCAACCTGTTCCGGGGTTCGGGTGTCGGCGCCCATCTCGGTGAGCACGTAACCAGGGCAGATGGCGTTGACGGTGATGCCGTACTGGCCCAACTCGGCCGCCGCCACCTGCGTGAGCGAGATCACTGCGGCCTTCGATGCCGCGTAGCTCGCTTGGCCGGCTTCGCCTGCCTTGGCACCCATGCTGGCCATGTTGATGATGCGTCCACCGGTGCCCTGGCTGATCATCTTTCGAGCCACGCATTGGATGGTGACGAGCATCGAGCGGGCATTCACGGCGAACGTGCGGTCCCATTCGTCGACCGTGATGTCGAGCAATGGCGTGATCTGGAAGATCCCGGCGTTGTTCACCAGAACGTCCACGCCGCCGAGAGCGGCTGTGACCTTGCCGACCGCTTCACAGGTGGCCACCGCGTCGGTCAGGTCGCACACGGCACCCACCCCGCCGATCTCGTCGACGACGTCGGCTGGATCGATCACGTCGATGACCGCAACGCGGGCACCGTCGGCCGCGAAACGCCGCGCGATCTGCGCGCCAATGCCGCGCGCCGCTCCCGTCACCACCACCCTGCTCGGGGCCGTCACTGCCTCAACCATTCGAGCGAAACCTTAGTGTCGCGCCATTCGGGTGCCCGCGTTCACTTGTGACGGCCGTGTGAATTCGCATCCAGGAGGCTCGATCTCCAGCGGACCGACCAAGCCAGCGGGGTGCGTCGCGCCTGTGACGACGGTGACCGTCACGTGTGCGACCATGGATCATGCGTTACGGAGCATTCTTCTTTGGCGGCGTCGAGATGAGCGATGCAGGTGCAGGCCCACCGGCACCGATGGATCGCCGTTTCTCGAACGAGGCGTGTTGGCAGGCCACGCTCGATTACGTGCACTCGGCCACCGTTGCCGAAGAACTCGGTTTCGACTCCTTCTGGACCACCGAGCACCACTTTCAGTACGAGGGGTACGAGGTGATCCCGAACGGGTTGCAGATCTCCACGTGGATCGCCGCGAAGACGTCGCGCATCCAGCTCGGTTCGATGTTCAACGTGGTTCCGCAATGGAACCCGTTGCGCCTCGCCGAAGACTTCGCCACGCTGCACAACCTGTCGGGCGGTCGCGGCATCCTCGGCGTGGGGCGTGGCACGGTGCCGCGAGAGGTGCTGCATCTCAACGACAAGGGCGTGTCGATCGGGTCGCACGACAACCCCGATCAGAAGGCCGATGACGATCTCAACCGCGAGGTCTTCGAGGAGTCGATGGAGATCGTTCGGCGGGCACTTGCCAACGAGTCGTTCGCATTCGAGGGCAAGCACTTCCAGATCCCGATCCCTGGCATCCCCGACCGCGGGGCGACCGTGCAAGAGCTGTCATTGGTTCCGAGGCCGTTGTACCCGTACGAGATCTGGCAGGCGGTCACCAGCCCGCCAACGCTCGACTATGTGCCGGTGGTGAAGCACGGTGCCGTGTTCTGGAACCAGCACTACTCGTTCATCAAACGGTTCTGGGACAAGTACGCCGAGAACTACGAGGCCGCCCACGGCGAAACGATTGCACCTGCCGACAAGCGCATGCTCGTCATCGCCGTTCGAATCGAAGACTCGTACGAGGAGGCGATGCGCACGGCTCGACCGGGTCACGACGAGTTCTGGAAGTTTCTCGGACCGTACGGGTGGAGCCGCGGCTACATGGGCCCCGACGGCAAGCCTGCCCAGCCGGGACTCATCCCCACCCTCGAAGAGTCACTCGAGAACAAGACGATCCTGCTCGGCACACCCGAACAGGTGGCGGAAGGTGTGCAGTTCTACCGCGATCTGCTCGGCGTGGAGAACATCACCCTGTTCCCACACCTGCTGGGCGACCCGTACAAGAAAGCCGACGAGCAAATGGCCCGCTTCATGCAAGAAGTGGTCCCCCAACTCCCGAAGTGATGAAGGGATAGTGCCAGGCACTATCCCTTCGCGTTACAGGGCGGCGGCGCTTCCTACCACGGTGCGTGGATCGGCGGCGGCATGGAAACACCCTGAGTCATCGACGACGATCGCGTGCGCGTGGCCGAACGCGCTGCTGAACGGCACGTCCTCGGCCACTGTGTGGCCGCGTTCGGTCAGGCCAGCCGACCATCCCGACGCGACGTTGCCTTCGAGCGACACCCTCATGCCGCCCGACGCCGTCCAGGTGTCGAACCCTGTTCCTGCGGCCTTGAGCGCCCATCGGCCGGCAGAGATGGCGACGTCGGGCCGCTGGCTGTGCTCGAACAGGCGGATGGCGATCTGCAGCAGGATCTGTGGTTGCGCGTCACCGCCCATCGTGCCGAACACGGCGGCCAACCGGCCTTCGCGCATCGCCACTGCGGGAGCCAGCGTGTGCGGTGGACGGCGACCCGGCCCGTACTCGGCCGGGTGCCCTTCGACCAGGCTGAAGCCGATGCCGCGGTTGTGCAACCCGATGCCAGTGTTCGGCTCGGCGACCCACGAACCGAAACCGGACGCGTTCGACTGGATGAGTGACACCGCCATCCCGGTTGCGTCAGCGGTGCAGAGGTACGTCGTGTCACCGTCGGACGCAGGCGCACCCGTTCTGCTGGCACGGACGGGGTCGATCTCCTCGACGCGACGATCGATCGCCGCGAGCAGGGCGAGCCCGTCGGCCCGGTCCGACAGCACCTCGGGTCGGTCCCGACCTGCCGCACCAGCACACTCCACGAGCAGATGCGCCCACTGCGGGTCGTCGGGGTCGGAGGGCACACCGAGCGCCGCGGCAAGACGCGCTGCGCCGAGGATCAGGTATCCCTGCGAGTTCGGTGGAATGGTTGACAGCGAGACGCCGAACACGTCGGTGGTCAACGGCTCGACCCAGTCGGCCTGGGAGCCGGCCAAATCGGCCTCGGTGAAAAGACCTGCGCCGATGTCGAGGAGACCTGCGCCGAACTCACCGTGGTACAGGCCGGCGCGACCTTCGTCCGCAATCGATCCCAGGGTGCGGGCAACCCCTGGCAGCCGAACGTGGGCGGCCGAGCGGGAAGCCTGGTCCGCCACCGCGGCGAGCTGTTCGCGACCGACCGCGTCGAGCCCTCGCACAGATGCAGCGAGGAGCGGGCTGGCGGCGAACCCGGTGGTGGCCAGTTCGATGGCAGGAGCGAGAAGTTCGGCGAGCGGCAACGAGCCGAAGCGCTCGTGCAGCGCGACCCAACCGTCGACACAGCCGGGAATGGTGACGGCGTTCATGTCATGTCGGTGACCGATCACCGTCGCGCCGGCGGCTCGTAGCGCTGCCGCATCGGCACCCGAGCCCGCACGCCCGGTTGCGTTCAACGCGAAGACCTCGCCGTCGGCCACGACGAGGGCGAACAAGTCACCACCGATGCCACACAGGTGCGGCCCGACCACCGCCATGGCGGCATTGGCTGCAATCGCTGCATCGACCGCGTTGCCACCGCGCTGGATCATCGAGATGCCCGCCTGGGTGGCGAGCTGATCGGCCGTGGCCACCGCCCCGCGGAACCCGCGAGCCGGATAGCTGGGAACCATGGGCGCGCTCTTGGCGGTCATGTCCAACTCCCTCGTGCTTCGAGCACTCGTTTCAGTTCTGCTGGCCGGTCGGTCATGATTCCGTCGACGCCGAGGTCGAGCAGCCGTTCCATTTCCGCGGGGTCGTCGATGGTCCACACGTGCACCTGGATTCCGCGACGATGTGCCGCCTGCACGAAACGATTGGTGACCACCCGGACCCGACCATGACGCACCGGAACCTGCGCGGCGTGCCCGCCGCCCACCACTCGGCCCGCCGACACCAGCGCGCTCACCTGACCGGGCCCGAAGCTGGTGCACAAGCCGGGGCCAAGCGCGCGACGCAGTGTGCGCAGCCGGCGATCGCTGAACGACCCGACGCAGACCCGATCGAGCAACCGGTGCCGACGGATCGCCGCGATCAACGCGGCAACACCCGAGTCGGCCTTGCAGTCGATGTTGATGCGAGCGTGGGGGAACTGCTCGATGAAGTCGTCGAACCGGGGGATGGGTTCGCGACCGTCCACGAGCGCCGCGCCCACGTCGCTGAACGGCAACTCGTCGATGCGTCCCGGCATACCGCAGGTGCGCTGCAGGTCGTTGTCGTGGAACGCCACCAACACCCCGTCGCGCGTGGCATGCACGTCGGTCTCCAGATACGTGTACCCGAGGTCGACCGCATGCTGGAATGCCGGCATCGTGTTCTCGGGGTGGTCGCTCGCCCCGCCCCGATGTGCGAACGCAATCGGCCCTGACCAGTCGAGATACGGGTGCGATGGCATGAGACAGAGAACGCTAGATCGTGCGTCCGGACGCCTTCCAGTACTCGTCTTTCAAGATTCGCTTGTAGAGCTTGCCGGTGGGGTGACGGGGGAGCTCGTCGCGGAAGTCGACCGAACGCGGGCACTTCACATCGGCGAGTTGGCTGCGGCAGTACGCGATCAATTCTGCCGCCAGTGAAGCCGCGGCAGCGCCGTCGGCTGGCATCGCGACCGGCTGGACGACGGCTTTGACCTCTTCGCCGAAGTCTGAGTTGGGCACGCCGAACACCGCCACATCGGCCACCTTTGGATGCATCGACAGCACGTTCTCGGCTTCCTGCGGATAGATGTTCACGCCGCCCGAGATGATCATGTACGCCCTGCGATCGGTGAGGTAGAGGTAGCCATCGGCATCGACATAGCCCACGTCGCCAAGAGTCGACCAGCCGAGCGGGTGACGCGAGTCGGCAGTCTTGGAGGCATCGTTGTGGTAGACGAACTCGCCACCACCACCGAAATACACGGTGCCTGTGTCTCCTTGGGCGACCTCTTCGCCGTCGTCACCAACGATGTGTACCTGGCAGTTGATCGGCAACCCCACGGTGCCCGGATGCCCGAGCCACATCTCGCTGTTGCAGTACACGAACCCGTTTCCTTCGGTACCGGCGTAGTACTCGTGGATGACCGGCCCCCACCACTCGATCATCTTACGTTTCACTTCCACCGGGCACGGGGCCGCGGCGTGCACCACCATCTCGAGTGACGAGACGTCGTACCGCGAGCGCGTCGCGTCGTCGAGTTTGAGCATGCGGATGAACATCGTGGGCACCACCTGGGAATGGGTTGCCCGATACTTCTCGACGTACGACAGGTACAACTCCGGGTCGAAGTGCGGCATCACCACCACGGTTGCACCGCTTGCCAACGTGGACAAGCAGAACCGCAGGGGTGCCGCGTGATACAGCGGAGCGGGGGAGAGATACACCTTGTTCTCATCCATCCCGAACAGCAACAGCAGCAGCCCGCGCACGCCCATGCCGCGCTCTTCGAGCGGTTCGGCGACGAGCTTGGGCATGACCCCTTTGGGCTGACCGGTGGTGCCCGACGAATAGAGCATGTCGGCACCGGCGAGCCGACCAGCAAGCGGTTTCGTCGGTTGCGCCTCGAGCGCGTCGTCGTAGCTGTCGTACCCGTCGACCGTACCGTCGATGATGAGTCGCAGTTCGACCGCCGGGGTGCGCGACACCAGCGCCGCAGCGAGGTCGGCCTTGTTCGCCGACGTGATGTACGCGCGCGCACCGCAGTCGTTCGTGATGTACGCGGTTTCGTCGACCGTGAGCCGGCTGGAAACGGCGGTGTAGATCAACCCGGCGTACTCGCAACCCCACAGCACCTCGAGGAACCGCGGGTGATTCTCCATGCACAACGCGACGTGATCGCCGGGTTTCAGTCCCGCAGCCCGAAACACTCGACTGAGTTGATTGGCGCGGCTGTCGAGCTCGGCGAAGGTCTGCGTCCAGCCGGTATCGGCCATGATGACCGCAGGTTTCAAGCCGTGAGTTTCGACGAATGCGCCTGGATACATGAGGGCGGACCGTAGCCGAAGGTACGGTCGATCCATGGATCGGGAACTGCGCCTCAGCGTGCTGCAGCGGGTGACGCCGTTTGCCGACGCGGTGGGTCGCGGCGACGCCCCGGTCGACGAACTCGCGCTGCTCGTGTCGTTCGCGTTGAACCCCGGTCTCGACGTGCTGGAGTCACTGGCCGACCTCGACGAGTTGGCAGGAGAGTGCCCCACTCCGACTCGCGACGGCGTGATGCACTTCCTGTTCGGCGGGTCGGAGCCGCGTTTCCGTGGAGACACGACCGACTACCACCAGTGGCGGAACTCTGCGCTCGACCAGGTGATACGGCGCGGCCGGGGAATGCCGATCACGTTGGCGGTCGTCGCCATCGCGGTAGCCGAGCGGGTCGGTG
>DATKCX010000385.1:0-6279 GCA_035512975.1 Ilumatobacter sp. | reverse complement strand
CGACGGCCGCACCAACACCCAAGATCGCGAGCGTTCCGGCGCTCCACGCTTCGCTATCAGACATGGCGACATCCCTTCGAGATGTCTCGCCATCGGTCCGGAGCGAGAGCAGCGACCACTGCTGCGATCGCTGCCGAGCACCTTAGCCTCGTTTGCAACACAAGTCGGACATCGAAGCCGCCGTCGGCCGAGGGTGAGGCGTGTGCCCCTGGTGTCAACCTCGCTTGATCGCGCCCTTCACGGCCTCGAGCACGTCGGGAGTGATCTCCGTGATGTTGTGCGCGTCGGCCGCGTGCGGGCCGACCTGTGCCAGCAACTCATCCTCCGTCTCCGCGCTGAATGTTGCGGAGCAGCCGGGCATGACATCGCCACACGCGAGTGAGTAACTCATGATGACCTCCTCTTCAGATGGCAACTGAGCCGTTCCATATCGTCCACCTGACTCTCACGCCTGTCAAGTCCTGTCAAGCCCTGTCAAGCCCCGGTACCCGTGTGCACATGAAACGACAAAGGCCCAGGCTGAGCTTCATGTGCTCTGACCTGGACCTTTCAGTCGGGCTGACAGGATTTGAACCTGCGACCCCTTGTCCCCCAGACAAGTGCGCTACCAAGCTGCGCTACAGCCCGTATGTGCCTGATATGTGAGGCATACGTATTCGGTGTGCGAGCCTATCGACCGCCGGCGTGAATCGTCGGCTGCCGCCCATGCGAGTGGCCAGGCGAGTGGTCAGGCGAGCAGTTGCACGAATCGCCAGCCGAGGTAGACGACGACCATCGCGACCAGCAATTTGAAGTGCCATGGGGTCGACTCGTCGAGCGCCGCCGCCGTTCGCTCAGGTTCACCGACAGGTCGCCCGCACGTGGGGCACGTGCCGTCGACGGTGAGCGCAGTGGGTGCCCAGTACTTCGCGCAGTCCTCACACCAGGGCACGGGTGCCTCGAATCATCTCAGTCGGATTTCTTGCGAATCTTGATCTTGATGGGAACCGAGCCGAAATCGAACGCTTCTCGGATGCGCCGCTCGAGGAACCGCACATGGTGCTGCGGCAACTCACGGTTGACGAACAAGGTGAACGTGGGCGGATCGGTGGCACCCTGAACGGCGTACATCACCTTGGCACCGCCACCGGCCGGCTGCTGCTGCTGGGCTTCGGAGATCACCCGGTTGACGTCGCGGGTGGGCACGCGACGATGGTATTGCTCCACCGCTTCCTGCAGGCGCGGCCGCAGTCGATGCACGCCCTTGCCGGTGAGCGCCGAGATCTTCAGCACCGGGACGTCACCCAAGAACGCCAACTTGAGACGGACACGGTTCTCGACGTCGAGTCGTTGTTCGGCGTCCTCCACGAGTTCCCATTTGTTCAACAACACCACGATCGGACAACCGGCAGCATCGATGCGTTCGGCGAGTCGTTGGTCTTGACCGGTGACGCCTTCGGTGGCATCGATGATGAACAACGCAATATCGGCGTCGTCGATCGCGCGCAGCGCCCGCACCAACGAGTAGTACTCGGCCGAGTCATCGATCCGTGACCGCTTCCGCATCCCTGCGGTGTCGACGAAGATGATCGGGCCGTCTTCGGTTTCCACCATCGTGTCGATGGCGTCACGAGTCGTTCCCGCCATGTCGTGCACCACGGCTCGGTCGGAGCCGACGAGTCGATTGAACAACGTGCTCTTGCCCACGTTCGGACGCCCGACGATGGCGACGCGAGGAGGTGCCGGACCGTCAGCGTTCCACGCGGGGCGGTCGCGCTCGGCTTCCCACGGGTCGTCTTCGTTCGGAGGCGGCGGCACTTGGGCCTTGTCACCCAAGCGCTCCAACACGACGTCGAGCAGGTCTCCGGCGCGGCGGCCGTGGAGCGCGCTCACCGGGATGGCGTCGCCGAGCCCGAGCGACATGAACTGCCACAGGTCGTCCTCGCGACGGTTGTTGTCGCTCTTGTTGGCGACGACGAGCACGTTGTGCTGGCCGCGTCGCAACCAGTCGGCCACTTCCTCGTCGAGGTCGAGTGAACCGACGCTGGCGTCGACGAGGAACAACACGAGGTCGGCACCAGCCACGGCCGCTTCCACCTGGCGGCTGACCTTCGCGTCGAGTTCCGACCCGCGCGGCATCCAACCCCCGGTGTCGATGATGGTGAACGGCACACCCAACCATTCCGCTTCGAGTTCTTTCCGGTCGCGGGTGACGCCCGGACGGTTCTCGACGATGGCTGCCTGCTCGCCGATGATGCGGTTGAACAACGTGCTCTTGCCCACGTTCGGGCGACCGACGATGACCACGCTCGGGAGCTTCGCCTCCGCCGGAGCAGGTGATTCGACCAGTTCGGCCGGTTCGACCAGTTCGGTCGACTCGGTCGGTTGTGCGGATTCGGCGGACGTGTCGTCCGGGTCGATCAGATCAGTCATGCTGCGGCCTCCAAAGCGGCGCGAAGGGCGATTCCATCAGTGCGAACGACTTCGACCGGTCGAGGCAAGTCGGCGACCGACAACCCATCGAGGAATCGGCCGTCGTCGGAGAGACAGACATCGGGGAGAAGATAACGGTGGCCGACAGGCTGCTCGTTGAGCACACGCGTGAGGTCAGCGCCCGTCATCAGACCTGTGACGCCGGTGTTGCCGCCGAAGAACTCGTTCTCCACGGCGATCACCCGCACATCGCTGCGGCCGACATCGGCGACCAGTGGGCCGACCACACGGGCACCGAGTGGCCCGGACAACACGGCGACGGGCGCGGTGCGTCGCGGCAACAGCGCAACGGGCGACGAGACAACGTCTCCGGCGGAAGTATCGCTGCCTCCAACCGAGCGGAGGCCCGTGTACGCGGCCGGGTTGGCGGGCAGATCGACTGCGGCAAAGAACCCGCGACGGGGGCCGGTGGAAGTGGTGGCAGCGCCCTCGAACTCCATGGCGAACGTGCGTGCCATGCCGATGCCGTCTTCGTGCATTTCGAAGCCCTCGTACGACTCGGCGTCGGGGAACTCTCGCTCGGTCATCAGGTAGTACTCGTCGGCAGCGAACACCATGCGGCGACCGAGAACCGACAGAAACGTGGCCTGCCAACGCTCGATGATGTCGACCACGGCAGTGGCCTCGTCGGCGGTGTGTAGGCGCATGGCCGACTCGGTGTTGTAGCGGGACAGACCGAGCGGCACGACGGCGACCGAGGTGAGCTCGGGGAACCGCTCCAGCACCCCGGCCAGCGTGTGATCGAGCACATGGCTGTCGTTGACGCCCGGGCACACCACGATCTGCCCGCGAACCTCGATGCCATGGTCGAGCAACGCTCGCAGCCAGCGCAGGCTCATCGCGCCACGTTCGTTCTTGAGCATCCGGTTGCGGATGTCGTGGTCGATCGCATGGATCGACACGTGCAGTGGCGACAGACGTTCGGTGACCACACGTTCCAGGTCGGCCTCGGTGAAACGCGTCAGCGTGGTGAAGTTTCCGTACAGGAAACTCAACCGGTAGTCGTCGTCTTTGAGATACAGGCTGCGCCGCATGCCCTTGGGCAACTGGTAGATGAAGCAGAACTCGCAGTGGTTGTCGCACGTGCGAACCCTGTCGAACACCGCCGATTGCACTTCCACACCCAACGTGTCACCGGCCTCTTTCGGCACGGTGAGTTCGAACGCCATGCCGTCGCGGAGCAGATCGAGTTCGAGGTCGGCCTCGGACGTGAACATCTGCCATTCGATGACGTCGCGTGGCACGAGGCCGTCGACCCGGACGATCTCATCGCCAGCGACCAAACCCGCCAAGGCACCCGCCGACCCTGGCGCGACGCTGACGACGCGTGGAGACGTCATCGCTCACATCGAAGGTGGAAGTCGGCAAACATGGCCCGCCCAGGCTATCGGCGCTCCCGCCGGTACTCTGGCCGACGACGGTGCCGAACGGTTGTGCCGTTCGGCACCCGCCCAACGATCTGCCAGACACCTAGCCAAACATCTTGATGAGTACCAGCGCCACCACCGACCTTCCTGCCTCGACCAGCCGGGTCGAACGCGTGCTGCTCGCGGAGCCGCGCGGTTTCTGCGCTGGCGTGGAAATGGCGATCAAGGCCTTGGCGTGGATGGTGCGCACGTTCGAGCCCCCGGTGTACTGCTACCACGAGATCGTGCACAACAAGATCGTCGTCGACCGGTTCGAACGGCAAGGCGTGATCTTCGTCGACGACGTCTCGGAAGTTCCGCTGGGCAGGCCCATCATGCTGTCGGCGCACGGATCCGCACCCGAAGTCGTCTCCGCTGCACGGGCTCGTGGAAGTTTCGTCGTCGACTCGGTGTGCCCGCTCGTCACCAAGGTTCATCATGAGGTGAAGGTGCGTGCGAACAAGGGTTTCCGGATCGTCTACGTCGGTCACGAAGGCCACGAAGAGGCCGTCGGCACCATGGCGGTCGCCCCACATGCGATCAGCCGAGTGGAATCGATCGCCGAAGTCGACGAACTGCCGGCGTTCGACGAGCCCGTGGCGCTGCTGGCGCAGACCACGTTGTCGCATCGCGACTGGGAAGGCGTGGCGGTTCGCGTCCGTGAACGCTTTCCGGACGTGTGGACCCCTGGTCGGAGCGATTTGTGTTTCGCCACCACCAATCGTCAGGCATCGCTGCTGAACATCGCCGCCCGCTGTGACGCGATCGTGGTGATCGGATCCTCGAACTCGTCGAACACGCGTGCACTCGAACGGCTCGCCATCGAGGCCGGTTGCAAGCGGGTGTTCCGGGTGAACGGTGCCGAACAACTGCCGAGCGACCTGTCGGGCGTCGTCGGCGTCACGGCCGGCGCGTCGGCGCCTGAGGAACTCGTCGAAGCCGTCGTGGCCGCGCTCGCGCCGGCGAATGGCGTGGAACTGGTGCGAATCACCGAAGAGGACGAATACTTCCCACCTCCCCGCAACATCCGCGATCTCCAAGCGTCGATCGAGGTCGCCAGCACTGCGATGCTGGGCGGCTCGTTGATGCGCCGCCCCGCCATGGACGACCGCAACCTCCCGGCCAGCGAAGTGCTGGCCGCGCTCGCCGAATAGATCGAAGAACTCAGATGCTGTCCCCGTCGTCGACAACTATCCGTCTCTTCCTGCATGTGTTCGCAGCATCGGTGTGGGTGGGCGGCCAGATCGTGCTGGGTGCGCTGGTGCCCCGGTTGCGGGCGGTGTCGCCAGAGGCGACGAAAGCGGCCGCACGGGGTTTTGCCACCGTCGCGTGGCCGGCGTACGCCATCGTGATGCTCACCGGTTTCTGGAATCTCGCCGAGATCGACGTGGCGAACACCAGCACCACCTACCAGATCACCGTGTTCGTGAAGATCCTGCTGGCCGTCGCCACGGGTGCCGCGGCAGCGGCACACTCGGCGGCCAACTCCAAAGCCGTCATGGCCATCGGCGGAGCCGTCGGGCTGCTGGCCGCAATCGGAGCAATGTTCGTCGGCTACTTGCTCACCACCGGAACATGAACCGCGCCACCACATGGCGGGTCGCGCCGTTGTCGTTGGCGATTGGGCTGCTGGCCGGTTGCTCCGGCGGCGACGACGATTCCTCGCCGTCGACAACCGTCGATCCTGCGGTGTCGGTGTATCAGCCGGCCGGCTCTGCACAGACGCCGTTCTGCGCAGGGATGTCGGAGATCTCGTTGCGGGTGAACACCGACCCGCCTGATGACCTGAACACCTATCTGGTGGACCAGTACGAACTGTTGCTCCCCGTCGCGCCGCCCTCGATCGCACCGGATTTCCAGTCGGTGATCAACGGGTTGCGAGAGACCCCCAGCGCGACGGACCCAACGGCGACGGACCCAACCGCGACTGGCCCGACGACGACCGTCGCCACCGTCCCAACGACGATCGATCCAACAGCTGCCACGACCAATCCCGAGGGGTTCGCCGAGGAGGGGTACCTGCCTGATCCAGAACCCACGTTGCGTCTGAATTCGTACCTTGCAGCGAACTGTTTCGGCACACAATCGAACCCTGGTCCACCGGCCACCGCGCCGCTCAGCGAGCTGCCTGAAGAATCAGCGGATCCGCGCGACCACCGCCAGTTGACCACCGCTCGTTGAACACCGCTAGTTGAACACCGACATGGCGTGGCGGGTCGACTGCTCCTCGCCGGCGAATTCCGGCATGGCGATGCGCAGCTGCATCACGATTGCGAGCCGCACGGCGTCATTGCGCTGCTCGCACGTGGATCGAAGGTTGTTGAGCATTCGGGCGACGATCAGGCGTGCGGGAGTTGGCGACAACAACGATTCATTCCAGCGCGTGTGTCCCATCGTGGAC
>DATKCX010000384.1:0-2554 GCA_035512975.1 Ilumatobacter sp. | reverse complement strand
CGTCATTTTCGACCGATACGACCTGTAGTTCCGGAAAGCGATCGAACGTTCCCGCGTAGATCATGCCGATCAGCGTTCGTTGCACCAACGTGTAGTGCAGGAAGGCGTCAGTCGGACTCTGATGCTGTTGCACTCGGCGCTCGGTCGCCGTGTGCAGACTCACCGGCATGTGCAACCGTTCGGCCGCCGCCCAGAACGGGGCGTAGCTCTCGGAGTAATACGCCTCGGCACCGTCGGGGTGCACCGAGATCATCGCGCCCACGAGACCGAGTGACTTGCACCGCTCGAGTTCCTCGACCGCCGAACCGACTTCGTCGAGGTAGATCAACCCGATGGCCTTGAAGGTGTCGGGCTTCGCGGCACAAAACGACGCCGCCCACGAGTTGTAGGCGCGAATACACGCATTGCCGAACGGCACATCTTCGATCGTGAAGAAGCGCATCGCGATCGTCGGATAGAGGATCTCCGCCGAGACTCCGTCGAGCTTGATGTCGAGCAGTCGCGCGTCAGGATCCCAACCACTGGCCGGAATGTCGGAATACCGACCGTTGAGGACGACGTCGCCACCCTTGTAGCGCACCCCGTGGATCATGCCGACGGCGAACATCTCGCCGGTGTCGCAGATAAACACGTCGGTGTCTTCGCGATGCTCTACGTGGGGCGCTCGATCGCGAAATTCCGGCTCGATGTGCTCGAGCCACAGATTGCTCGGCTCGGTGAAGTGCGAGTCGGCAGAGATCAAATCGAACGGCCATTGCGTCGTGGCACCCATCAGGCCCAACTCCTTGTTCACGTGCTCCCGCCGAGTAGATCGACCAAACCATGAAAGTATTCATTAATTATAGGAATCGCCATCATCGCGCAGCAAGTGGCGAATGCCCCATGCCGACGAGGAAACCGCCGTCGGCGATGATGTCGCTGCCCGTGATCGTGGCTGCGTCCGACGAGGCCACAAAGCACACGATCGCGGCGATTTCTTCCGGGCTGGCGACGCGGCTCGTCGTGGGCGCGTCGGACGGTCGCATCGCGGTGTCGACGGCCCCGGGTACGACACAGTTGACCCGAATGCCGAGCGGTCCGAGCTCGACCGCGGACGTACGCGTCAGGCCGCGCAGTCCCCATTTGGCGGCACCGTAGGCCACGTGCTGGGGGAATCCCGAACATCCTGCCGTCGACGATACGTTGACAATGGCTCCGCCGCCGGCTTCTCGCATCGGAGAAATGACCGCACGCGTACCGAGAAACGCGCCGACGAGGTTCACGTCGAGCATGCGACGAAACCCATCGGCCGTCTCGTGTTCGATCGAGCTCTGCCAATAGATGCCGGCGTTGTTGACGAGGGCGTCGATCTTGCCCCACTTCTGAAGAGCGGCGTCGATGACCGCGGCCCACTCGTCTTCACGCACGATGTCATGGCGCACCGCAATCCCCCGGGCCCCCATGGCGCGCACAGTTTCGGCACTGCCCGTCTCGTCGACGTCCGTGGCGATGACCAGGGCCCCTTCGGACGCGAAGCGCTTCGCTTCGGCTCGACCTTGACCGCCACCCGCACCGGTCACCACGACGACCGAGCCTTCGAACCGGCCCGGCGTCGGCGCGTCAGCCATTGCGACCGGCCTCACTACCACGGAAATGAGGGATGACCTTCGTGCCCCACTGGCGAATAGTTTCCATACATGCCGCGTGTGGGACCGTGCCCATCTGAATCAAACACATCACCTCATCGACTCCCGTGTCGATCAGCCCCTCGACATACTCGATCGCCCGGTTCGCGTTTCCGTACGGATGGTCTATCGAATACCTGGCGGTGGCCATGTTCGTCTTCGCCGCTGTCGCGAGCTTGCGCTCTTCGAAAGCAGCGAGCGCAGCGGCATTGTCGTCGTGCTCGGTATCGCCGCGGGGCTCGGGCAGGTCGAGATGCCAGTGCGCGATCGACTCGGTGAAGAAGCGTTGTCCCCGCACCCCGATACGAAAGGCCTCGTCTGCATCATCGAGCACGATGGTGGGACAGAGCGCAGACACGTGATCGTTCGTCACCGACGACACGAACCTGCTGCCATCGCGCATCGCAAGACTCTCTGCGTACACCTTGCGAATCGCGGCGATCTCGTCTAGTCCGGAGAATCCGAGAACGAGCGCACCCACGCCGTAGTCCGCCGCCAGCGCGACCGTCTCGCGCTTGTTACAGGCCAGGAACAGCGGCGGGTGCGGCAGTTGAGCCGGGCGCGGCAGGATCGAATGAGGTCGAATGTCGAAGGATCCGCCCCACTCGAAACTGTCGTTGACCCACATCTGCCCGATCATGCGCAGAGCTTCTTCGACCTCATCCTTCGTGCGCGCCGGATCGACGCCACAGAGCGATGTTTCTTGAAGGGTGGCTCCCCGACCGGCGCCGAGATCCAACCTGCCTCCCGAGAGGTTGTCGAGCATCGCGGCGCGTTCGGCCATGCGCACTGGGTGGTTGTAGTTGAACGGCATACACACAACGCCGTGGCCGATTCGAATCGTCGACGTTCGCGCCGCGACCCAACTCAAGAAGATTTCCGGCGCGCTC
>DATKCX010000383.1:0-5050 GCA_035512975.1 Ilumatobacter sp. | reverse complement strand
CGCTCGGAGCACATCGCGAGCGGCGGAAAAGTTCGTGCTCTGTATCAAGAGATCGATGTCATTGTATCGGCGCGCCGCCGGTTCATCTGAATACAGCCAGCGACTGACCGCAGGTCCCTTGAGCAGAATGCAGCGGATCTGTCGCTCATGGAGCGCCGAGACCACCTCAGCAGTCCACCGGTCAACCACGATGGACCACGCGGCCGTTCGCAACTTGAGTCCGGGGGATAGCGCTTCCATCGCACCGAAAGGATACCTGCGTGACGGTGGGTGGACCTGCCGACGGAACGCGGCTCGCTTGGGCGCCGGGGCTCGTGTTGCCATGGGGTGTTGGCGAGCCGCAAACGGAGAGCGTTCGCCTCGCGGCTTCGAAATACGCCGATGTCCGCGAATCGTTCCTCGCCGGTGAATTCGCGCAAGAAAGATCACTCGACGAACACATTGCATCGCATAGATCGCTCCTGCGGAGCGATAAGGCGCTTGAAGCGGATTGGCTCACGACAGCTGAGGCGTTCTACTACGTCACACCGATGATCGGGTCCGTTCAGGGCGGTCTGCTCCCGCCCGCCGCGGGCTGGTATTCAGACCCGAGCGGGCAGCCCTGGCTTCGTTACTGGGACGGCGCGACCTGGACCGAACACTACGCGATTGAAACTCCCACACGTTCGGGGACCTCGAACGAATGATCGCTGTCGGCCGGCACGGCAGTGTCACCCAATGGGTGACACTGCGACCTCACAGGGGCCGCTATGAGGATGCCCCTCTACTTGGGTGTTGGGCCCGCTACGCGTCCATATCCGCTACTGAAGTATTCAACGTGCGTAGGGTATGACCCGAAATGCCGAAAGACACCAAGAACGTTTGGGGGCATTTCACAAGGGGGTACTTCACGCCGCATGGACAATATGGAACGGATTTCAATAGTCGAGGCAGCCCACGATCTCGGCATCCCTACAGCCACGCTCTTCCGACTCATCGATGAGGGCTATATCGCCGCCTTCATCGAAAGAGCGAGTGTCAAGCCCGGCCCACTGGTTCACAACGGCGAAGAGTCCCACTCGCCAGGAACCCGACGAAAGCCACCCAATCTCGGTCAACGGACAGCATGCGCGCTCAACCGGTCACCAAAGACACGAATAGCCGCACCGGCACCGGTCGACTGGACTCAGGTTGACCCCTCCTGGTTCGATCGCCCAGACCCCTCCTGGCTCGACCGCCCAGAAATCCTCGAGTTGTGGGACGGCTAACGTCATCTCCGGCGAGGCGTAGTGGATCCTGCTCTTCGATGGCGCGGTTGCCGTACGTAGGTGCTCCGGCGGTCTCATAGGCGAGCTGGAGCGTGCCGTTGGGGTAGGTGACCGATTCGGTCAGGCGCAGCGCGGTGGGCACGGTACCGTCGGCGAACTGCTGGCCACCTGGTCGAGCAGCGGCGCCTGCCATCCGCCGTACGTGAAGCCGCCGTCGCCGTCCTCGTCGGGCACCCCGGCGCCTGTGCCACCCCGTCCAGAGTTACGAACTCGGTCACGATGAGCTTGCCCATCGTGTCTTCCTCTTCGAGCACGACGTCGGCGATCGACGACGATGCGGTGATCGTTGCCACGCGTTAACCCAGTTCGACGCGACTGTCGTCGCCCAGCATCATGCGCGTCGCCGCCGGACGGACGCGTGACCGCCGCACCTCGACTTCGCGTCCGATCAACGAGTCGGTCAGACGGGTGACACCGATGATGCGGCTGCGCTCGAGGACGACCGAGTGCTCGAGATCGCTGTCGACGATCTCGCAGTCCGACGCGATCGAGGAATAGGGCCCGATGTAGCTGTTGATTATCCGCGAACCGGACCCGATGATCGCGGGACCACGTACGCGCGAGTTGATCAGCGCCGCACCGTCCTCGATGACCACGCGTCCTTCGACGATGGAGTCGGCGTCGACGTCGCCCGCGACCTTCGCTTCGAGGGTGTCGAGCACCATGCGGTTGCATTCGAGGAGCGGATCCTTCTTGCCGGTGTCGATCCACCATCCCCGCAGGATCCCGTGACGCACGCCCTCGCCTTGATCGATGAGCCATTGAATGGCGTCGGTGATCTCGAGCTCGCCGCGCGGGCTCGGCGCGATGGCAGCCACCGCGGCGTGGATGCGGGATGTGAACAGATAGACGCCCACGAGCGCCAAATTCGACGGTGGGTCCTTCGGCTTCTCGACGAGGCGCACGACCCGGCCGTGATCATCGACGGCGGCGACGCCGAACGCGGTGGGGTTGGGAACCTCCTTCAGCAAGATCTGCGCCACCGCAGGCGCGTTGGCCCAAAGAGATCCCTCTCGCTCGGCGGCGAAGCGCTCGACGAACTGGCCGAGCTCCTGCTGCCGTCGCCGACCGCGGTCATGATCTCGTCGCGGGTGTCGCCCACGACGATGCCGATGTCGCTGATGCCGGCGGCCGCCATGCTCTCGATGCCGTAGAACAGGATCGGCTTGTTGGCGATCGGCACGAGCTGCTTTGCGCTCGTGTGGGTGATCGGCCGCAGGCGCGTACCCGCGCCACCGGAGAGGATCAGCCCTTTCATCGCGTACCGAGGCTACGAAGCTCGCGCGACGTTGTGTCGAGACGGGCTGGCACTCGCTTCAGCGATAGCGGACATGCAGCCGCTGTCGGGCAACGAGGAGGAGCATGCCTCCGACTGTTACGGCGCCGAGGGCGATGCGTACGAGCGTCATCGAATCCGAGCCGGTGAAAGCGAAGGGTTGCGTGGCGCTGCCGCGCTGGACCTGGACTGCGCCCTGGACTTGTGTGTTCGGTTGGACATCGATCGGCGCTAACTGCTCGCTTTCCGGGGCCGCGCCCGCGCGAGGCGGGTACTGCTGTGCGCCGGCCGGCGAAGTCCACAACACGAGGAGCGCGCCGATGGCCACTAGGAGAAATAGTCTGCGAATGGTTCGACACCTCCACCTGTCGCGGACGCCGTGCAGCGCCGACTCATAAGGCCACGAAATATGTCGAGGGGGATTATGACACAGCGCGGGCGACGATGCTTCGTCGCCCGGCTACGGCCTGCTCACCCTTTCGGCTCGGGGTTCCGGACCGCCCGAACGTAGATGTCGCGAAATGCGGACGGCTCGACCACCGCGGCGAGCTCCTCTTCGAAACGACACCAAAGCGGCATGAAGTCGACGATTCGGGTGTCGTCGAAATTGCTGGCCATTGGTTTCACCGGCCCGAGGTTGCAATGCAGCAGTTCCTCCACCCTCATGTCCGTTGCTTCGATAAGCCTCCGAACTTGATCCTCCGTCAGCCCGAAGTCATGGAAGCGCTCGAAGAGGCGGCTCACCACCGGACGTGCAGCTCGCTTCCACAGTTTGTCGCCCGCATGGCTTACCGAGAAATGTCCCGAGTCGAGTGAGCACCAGAACTGGCCGTTTGGCTTCAGCACTTGGGCAATCTGCGCGACGAACTCTGCGGGGCGGGCCACGTGCTCGAGCACCTGGGTACTCACAACGACGTCGAACGAGCCCGCCCCAAACGTACTCACGAGGTCATAGCCACTGACGCACTGCAGATCGAGGCGAAGTCCGAGAGATCTCGCCCTCTCGACGCCCGCCGAATCGTTGTCGACGGCCACCACGTCGAGGGGCATGTCGCGAAGGGGCAACGCACGCCAGAGGTCGAGGGGTCCCACACCAACGGCGCCGACGTCGAGCACACGAGATCGCTCGTGGACGGCCAAGAGATCCCGCTGGATCCGATACTTTCCCACGTTGCGTGACCACTGGATCGTCGATGCGGGCGGAGTACTGGAGTGAGTCATCGTGTGCCTTAAAGGGCAGGCTAGCAATGCTCACGTGGCGGGGTTCAGTTGGGCTACGCAACCCTAGTATCTGCGCATCTCGGGTATTACGATCCCTGCCGTGGCGGGCTCAGGGACGCCGAACGCCTCGAAAAAAGCAGGGCGGAGGACACGCACCCCGATGGTGAATGTCTGTTGCAAACGGGTTCGCAGCCCACGCGTGATGGTCGCACTGATTGTCTTGTTGCTCGCGGCCGTGCTGACGTATGCGCCGGCGAACGCGCAGTCGTCGGTAACCCGCATCATGCCTCTCGGCGATTCCATCACAGAGGGCAATTGGCTGCCGGGCGGCTTCCGCATCACACTCGAGGACTACCTGACGGGCGGCGGCCATAGCTTTGATTTCGTCGGAAGCATGGCGAACGGAGTTGTGCCTCTCGCAGACCGCGACCATGAGGGTCATCCCGGTTTTCGCATCGACCAGATTGCCGCTGGCGTCAACAGTTGGCTCGCCGTCGCCAACCCGGATGTCGTCATGCTTATGATCGGTACGAACGACATCACGCAGGACTTTGATCCCGCGAACGCGCATACGCGGCTCAGTTCACTGGTCGACCAAATCTTGGCGGCGCAGCCAAGCCTTCGACTGATCGTCGCCTCGATTCCGCCCCTAGGGATCGATGCTTGGGACGCGCAAGCGGACGCTTATAACTCCCACATCCCCGGCATCGTAACCAACAAGGCCACGCAGGGCTTCGCCGTGTCGTTTGCAGACGTGAACCCAGTCATGTCTCCCGCCGAGCTCGTGGACAACGCCCACCCCGACGCGGCCGCCTACCGCAAGATTGCCAAGGTTTGGTATTCCGCGCTGCAAGCCGTGCTAACCGCACCTTCGGGCGGAAGCGATGTGCAGCTTTCCTCGATGCAGCCAACTTGCGCTGATGGACCAGGTTGTCAAAACGGATTTGGACCGTTTGAGCGCGACATGAGCAACGGCGGTGATGCCGCCGGCGACGGCACCACGATCACACTCAACGGTCAGACATACGCGTCCGGGTTAGGTGTTCACGCGTTCTCCACCATCACGTTTGACCTCGCGGGACAGTACGAGTGGTTCGCGGCTGACGTTGGCGTCGACGACGAAGTCGCTGCTGGCGGCTCGGTCGTTTTCCAGGCGTACGTTGGCGGGTCGCTGATTTGGAGCAGCGGTATGGTGACCGGTTCGTCAGCGACGCAACAGGTAGTGATCCCAGTTTCGGGAGCAGCT
>DATKCX010000382.1:0-4262 GCA_035512975.1 Ilumatobacter sp. | reverse complement strand
TCGGCGGGAGTTCCTTCGGCGATCTTCCGGCCGAACTCCATCGCGACCACCTTGTCGGAGATCCCCATCACCATGCCCATGTGGTGCTCCACCAGCAAGATCGTGACGTCGAACTGGTCGCGAACCCGGCGGATCGTCTCGCTGAGTTCGTCGACTTCCCCGTGTGTGAGACCGGATGCCGGCTCGTCGAGCAGGAGCAGCTTGGGGCGTGACGCGAGCGCCCGCGCGAGTTCGAGGCGCTTCAGCGTGCCGAACGGCAAACCAGCAGCGGGAACATGGGCGACGTGGCCGAGGTTCAACGCCTGAAGAATCCGGTAGGCATCGGCTGCCAGTGCGCTCTCTTCCTTGGCGACGCCCAGCCGGAGCATGGAACGAACGAACCCGATGCGTCCCTGCGAATGGGCCCCGGTCATCGTGTTCTGGAGGAGGGTCATCGTGGGAAACAGCGCAAGGTTTTGGAAGGTCCGCGCGATGCCTTTCGTCGCGATGCGGTGCGATGGCACCGACAAGATGTCTGCACCGTCGAAGTGGAGACTGCCTGATGTGGGCTGATAGATGCGACTGACCACGTTGAACATCGTCGTCTTGCCTGCCCCATTCGGGCCGATCAAGCCACAGATCTGCCCATCATCGATGGTGAATGACAGATCGTCGAGCGCGATGATGCCGCCGAACTTCACGGTGATGCCTTCTACGTCGAGTAACGCCACGTCAGCTCGCCCCTTCTTCCCCATGTAGCGCACACTCCAAGACGAATGTGCGAATGTGCGAATGCTTCCCCCGTGATCAGACCGAGACTAACCGTGCGACCCCGATACGAACGCAGCGCGCTCCTTCAGCACCCACGGCGATCCACATGTTTGTCGATCCACATGTTTGTCGATCAACAAGTAACGGTGGCAATCTACACAGAGCGACCCGCGAGCGTCGAACTGTCAGCTGGGAGAGTCACGCCAGCGGGTCGGGTCGGCCGATCGACGTGAGCACGGTCTGCCATGCCAGATCAACCTGCGACGCCGCGAGACCGGCGTCACCTGCCCGGCCGGCGAGATCGACTGCCCAGTCCTGGATCTGGCGTCCGTCGACCGCGGTGACGCCGTGCATGACGTTGACGGAATGCGGTGATCCGGCGACTGTTGGCCCCCAGTGAACCCGCACCAACCCAGCGCTCGTGAGCGCGCAACGCCGCAACGCGTCATCGAGCCCACCTCGGGTGATGGCAACTCGTGCGAGTGCGTGTGCGTCCGGTTCGCTCGCACCGACTCCACCTGGAGTGTCCGCGTCGCCAGGGTCGACGAGAGCTGGAAGCGGGTCGAGCACGGTCACAATGGCGAACGCTCCGGCGGGGCCGATCACCACGTGTTCGATGCCGCTCATCTTCTCGGGCGCGATCTCGTAGACCACCCGCCACGGTGGGGATTCGAGGGCACGCAACGCGTTGCTCGTGAGCCGGCTGGACGGGGCGACGATCGGGGCGTGATCGACGACGCCGTCCTTGAAGCGCTTCTTCGCCCACCACGACACCAACGGCACGGTGACGACCAACAACAGCACTGGTATGAGGATCTCGGGTCCCACGCGCACCAGTGTCGCACGAACCATCGGCAGCGTTGTCGCTTTGGTCCGTAGGCTGCCCGGTCGTATGCGGCTTGGAATCGATCTCGACGGCGTGGTCGCGACTTCAACGCAGGCTGGACGGCACTGCACCGCGACGAGTTCGGCAGCGAGGTCGAAGCTCGCATGGTCACCAAATGGAATGGGCTCCATACGATCGCCGCAACGATTCGTGAACGCTCGTGAAACCGTCGGCGCGCGTTGCCCAGTCACGCGGTTTTGGCCGCCTAGGCTGTCCGCTGTACCGCCATGTGCAGTCGGCACCGGTACCGAGTGGTCCGAGGACAGGTCGTGACATGCGGCGTTGTTTCGGAGGGAGAACTACTTGGTCAGTCGAATTCCTGGGCGGTGCGGAGTCAAACCAACCCGACCGAGATGTATCCGCATCTCGGTCGATCATCGAAAGTAGACGTGAACATGAAACGACGTTCCATGGTCGCATTGTTCGCTGCGGGGGCACTCGTGCTCGCAGCGTGTGGTGACGACGAAGACTCGACACCGGTCACCGAACCGGCATCGGAAGACACCTCCACCACCGAGGCGATGGACACCGCCACGACGGAAGCGATGGACACCGCAACCACCGGGGCGATGGAAGACGGAATGGTGCCCGAGGGTTGGCCCGAGAAGCTCGTCTTCACGCTCACGCCGTCGCAAGAGGCCGGCGGACTCATCGAGACCGCCCAGCCGTTGGCCGACATGCTGTCGGAGGCATTGGGCATTCCGGTGGAGGCACTCGTGCCGTCCGACTACGCAGGCGTCATCGTTGCACTCCAGTCCGGTCAGGCTCAGGTAGCTGGCGGTCTCGGCCCGGCGCAGATGGTGCAAGCCGAAGACACTGCTGGTGCAGATCTCATTCTGCAGGCGGTGCGTTTCGGTAACTCGCAGTATGTGACGCAGTGGTTCACGAACAACCCCGACGAATACTGCGCCGACGAGCCGGTCGCCGACGAAGACGGCTACCTGTTCTGCAACGGCGTGCTCGATGCCGAAGGCCCCGCAGACGGTCCGATTGGTGCTGACCAGCTGCCGAAGGTCGCCGGTAAGACGGTGGCATTCGTCGACCAAGGGTCGACCTCGGGCTACCTCGTGCCGTCGCTCGGCCTGCTCGAGGCCGGCGTCGACCCCGTCGACGACATCACCTCGCAGTTCGCCGGTGGCCACGACTCGGCTGTTCAGGCGGTCTACGACGGTGACGCGGAAGTCGGGGTGTCGTTCAACGACGCTCGCATCGGCCTCTCCGAGACCGTTCCAGATGTCGGTGAGGTGGTCGTGGTGTTCGGCTGGTCTTCGCCGATTCCGAATGACGGCTTCGCCGTCGCCGGCGATCTCCCCGATGACCTGAAACTGGCCATTCAGGAAGCTTTCGTTTCTATCGCGGCAACGGAAGAGGGCACCACCGTGCTCGCCGAGTTGTACGAGATCGACGGGCTGGTCCCAGTCCCCGAAGGCTCGTACGACATCATCCGTGAGCTCGAAATCGAACTGGCCGATCTGCTCAGCTGATCAATCCGGTTGCCGGTGTGGGCCACGCAGAGCGCGCGGCCCACACCGGCAGTCCCGAGTGAATGAATCGGGTCGACGACCCGGGCTGCATGAGTAGGGGCGAGTGAGAGGGCGAGAACTCAACACATGATCCGTTTCCAGAATGCAAGCGTCACGTACCCAGGTGGCGTGTCGGCGCTGAAGAACCTGTCGATCGATATCGAGGACGGGGAGTTCGTCGTCATCGTGGGCCTGTCTGGTGCGGGCAAGTCGACGCTGATCCGTGCCGTCAACGGGCTCGTGCCGCTCACCAGCGGCTCGCTCGACGTCAACGGCCACGACGTTCCCGACCTCAATCGCGCCGGCCGCAAGGCGCTGCGATCGGAGGTTGGCATGATCTTTCAGGGCTTCAACCTGGTCGACCGCACCACGGTGCTCAACAACGTGCTGATGGGTCGCTTGCACAGCGTGCCCACGTGGCGAACCCTGATCGGCCGCTATCCGGAACGAGACGTGCAGATCGCCGCGCGAGCGCTGAATCGTGTCGAGATCCTCGACCGTGCCTACGTGCGCGCCAGCAATCTGTCTGGCGGCCAGCGCCAGCGCGTCGGTATCGCCCGGGCACTCGCCCAAGAACCCAAGATCATCCTCGCCGACGAGCCGGTTGCGTCGCTGGATCCGCCTACCAGCCACGTCGTCATGCGGTATCTCCAGCAGATCAGCCGTGAGCTGGGCATCACCACCATCGTCAATCTGCACGTCCTCGACCTCGCCACCGCCTACGCCGACCGCATCATCGGACTGCGCGACGGCGAACTGGTCTTCGACGGTCCGGGTTCAGCGGCCAACGAGGACACGTTTCGCGACATCTACGGTCGCAGCCTCACGGCAGATGACACCATGGCGAAACAGGCGGCTCTGTGACCGACGAGCAACTGTCACTCCCGCCACGACCGAAGCCGTCGTGGTGGGCAATCGTGCTCGGCATCGCAACGATCGTGTTCACCATCGTGTGTGCGCGCCGGGTGGGATTCTCGTTCTCTGGCATCGTTGAAGACCTGCAACGGCCGAACCCCGTCGCCGACGGGCTCCGCAACGTCCGCTGGGGTGAGATGTTCTCCGATCGTTCGCGGTCGGCGTTCATCGAAACCCTGCAACTCGCC
>DATKCX010000381.1:0-6024 GCA_035512975.1 Ilumatobacter sp. | reverse complement strand
GATCATCGGCTTGAACGAACCCAGCGCGAAGTGGCACTCACTCAGCGGGAAACTCGGCGCAGGCCACTAAAGAAGGCTCGTGCTCACGGCACGTCGGCGCGGTCAAGCTCGAGTACTCGTAGGCCCGACCGGTGTGCGGAGAGCGCGACCCGCTTGGCGTAGCGGTGGGTGTGTTCGTCGATGTGGATGACGACGTCGGTGCCGTCCACGGTGCAGAGAACATATGTCTGGCGTGGGAAGACGAACACGACACTCGAATCGGTACGCGTGCGCGTGGTGAGCAACGGTGCTCGAAGGGCGTGGGGTGCAGGATCACGCCACGGGGCATGAGGCAGCACCTCGGGGACGTCGAGGCTGACGTGCAGCGGGCGGACCAGCTCGCGACCGCCCTGGCCTGACGTGCACGACAGGGCAGTGCCGGCCACGCGCGCTGTGACGACCGCTCGTTGCACGATGGCCATCTGCTGTTGATCGATGTTGCAGACGCCGATATCGACGATGCGCGTCGCCACGTCGCTGAGCCGGCTGTCGAGTACACGCTCGATCAGATTGTGACCCGCCGCATCGTCGACGATTAGTGCAGCTCGCGTGTCGGCAGCGACTCGGCATGCTGCGGTTTTGGCACCGATTCCGATGACGAGATCGGCGCGCTGAACGTTCGTCGGCACCACGTTGGATGGGATGACGGCGGATGACCAGGCTCGACCATTGAACCGATCTGCAAGCTCGAGCGCGGCGACTCGATTGGCGGGGCCGGGGCCGTGGACAACAAGCACCGTCTTGCTCGCATCGTCACGCATTGACACACCATACCGTTACGTAAGGGAAGAGTTCTGCCGACCAACTCTTCCCTTACGAGAGGGTAGGGTGTTGGCAGATGGAAGAGGAGTTGTCAATGACCAACAGTGAAGTCCCGCACAGTTCAGTGACTCGCGTCGAGGTGATCGACTTGCTGGAGCGCGCGTTCAGCAGTGCCCCATTGTCGCGCGACCAACTGATCGGTGCGGCCAAGAGCAACGGTGCCGACCTGCCGATGCTCGACCTGCTCGCGCAACTTCCCGAGCGTGCGTACCGACGACCGGCGGACATGTGGGACGAACTGCCCGGCGTGCCGATCGAACGATGATCGACCGGAGAGAAACCGTGGAGCCGAGAATGCACCAGATCGGGGAGGTTGCAGACGTAGTCGGGCTGTCGCTTCGCACCATCCGGTACTACGAAGAAGCTGAGCTGGTGTTGCCCAGCGGAAGGTCGTCTGGTGGCTTTCGCTTGTACACCGAGCTCGACATCGAACGGCTGCGGTTGGTCAAGCACATGAAGTCTCTGGATTTTTCCATCGAAGAGATGCGCGATCTGATGCATGTGCGTGATCGCCTTGCGGATCCCGCAACGCAGAGCCTCGACCGCGAGGCCCTCGGTGCGAGATTGTCCATGTTCGCCATGCTCGCCGACGAGCGGTGTGAAATGCTTCGACAACAGCTCGCTGCTGCGTACCGGGTCAGTGCCACACTTCGACACGAGGCACGTGCAACAGTTCCATCAGACCGCGAACCACGGTGATCGGGTGAGCAGCAACGCGACGGAAGCGGCGCGCCGACGGACCTTTGCCATCATCAGCCACCCCGACGCAGGCAAGACCACGCTGACCGAGAAGTTTCTGTTGTATGCCGGAGCGGTGCAGGAGGCCGGCGCGGTCAAAGCACGTACGGGACGACGCACTGCGACGTCGGACTGGATGGACATGGAACGCCAGCGTGGCATTTCGATCTCGTCGGCAGTGCTTCAGTTCCCGTACCGCGACCATGTCTTCAACCTGCTGGACACGCCTGGCCACCGCGACTTCTCCGAAGACACGTACCGGGTGCTGGCGGCAGTCGACTCGGTCATCATGGTCCTCGACACGGCCAAGGGGATCGAGGCCCAAACCCTCAAGCTCTTCCAAGTCTGTCGAGCGCGACAGCTGCCCGTTCTCACGTTCTTCAACAAATACGATCGACCCGGGCGAGACCCGCTCGAGTTGCTCGACGAAGTCGAACAACAGATCGGCCTGCGACCGACACCGGCCACCTGGCCAGTTGGCATCCCCGGCGACTTTCGTGGCGTGATCGATCGCCGAAACGGCGACTACATCCGTTACACGCGCACCGCGCGTGGAGCCGCCGCAGCTCCCGAGGAGTTGATACCTGTCGAACAAGCGGAGGTTGAGGAGGGCAGGTCGTGGAAGGAAGCGCTCGACGGCTGCGCGCTCCTCGACGCAATCGGTGCCGACGTCGACCTCCCATCGTTCCTGTCAGGCGAATCGACTCCGGTGTTCGTCGGGTCAGCGCTCACGAATTTCGGTGTGCGGATGCTGCTCGACGCCGTGATCGACCTTGCCCCGTCTCCGCAGGCGAGAGTCGACGCCGGCGGCCACGAGCGCGAACTCGATGCACCGTTCAGCGGGTTCGTCTTCAAGGTGCAGGCAAACATGGACCCGAACCATCGCGATCGCGTCGCCTTTGCTCGCGTGTGCTCGGGCACGTTCGAACGTGGAATGACGGTCACCTGCGCCCGCACTGCCAAAGAAGTCAGCACCAAGTACGCCACCACAGCATTCGGCTCTGAACGCGAAACCGTCGAAACAGCTTGGCCAGGAGACATCATCGGCCTCATCAATGCCGGGGGCCTCAACATCGGCGACACCCTGTACGCCGACCCACGGGTCGAGTTTCCTGTCATTCCTCGCTTCGCGCCGGAGGTGTTCGCCACCGCCCGACCGATCGACACAGCGCGGATGAAGCAGTACCGGCGCGGCCTCGACCAGCTCGACGAAGAAGGAGTGGTTCAGGTGCTCCGTGATGTCGCCGACATCGGTCCGCCGGTGCTCGCCGCCGTTGGTGTGCTCCAGTTCGAGGTGTTCGCGCATCGCCTGGCCAACGAGTTCAACGCGCCGATCGACATCCAGGGTGCCAGCTACCAAGCGATTCGACTCACCGACATCACCAGCGCCAAGGAACTCCGGTCGATCGATGGCGTGCGGATCCTGCGTCGGGGCGACGACGCGCTCGTCGCACTTTTCGAGAACCGGTATCGGCTCCAGCGCCTCGAAGTCGACCGCCCTGAGCTGACCCTCCAACCAATTCTGGCCGACGCCAGAACGGTCGAATGAATGAGATCATGTACCGTCCGCGCCCGATGATTATCCGCATGGGCATTGTCGACTCGGTCCAAGAGTTACGGGTCGAACTGACCGACGACGCGATGGCCGAGGAAGTTCGTGACCGCTTGGCCAAAGTGGGAGCGGTGGTGTGGTTGCGAGATCGGCACGGCAGCGAGTTCGCCGTGCGAACCGAGTTCGTGTCGTGGGTCGAGATCGAGCCGTCGGCCTGAACTGTCCAGCACCGCACATCGTCATGAGTTGATGCGCACGCGCTGGTGTCGGAGCGGCAGCGAGAGAACGATTTCAGATTGTTGTTCGAGGCGCCTGCGCTGCTCGTCGATGATGACGACCGTGTCCTGTCCGGCGGCAACACTGATCGTCGAACTGAGCGCTGGACTTGCGGACAAGATCACTGCTGGGCCGTCGTGCACGCTCATCCAGACCTGGCCACACCGCCTGGAGGAGATCTCGACGACAATCGGTCCAGTGATGTCGGCCCACCGGTGGCGATCGACTGCGACGGCGAACCGCTGAGGTCCTTCGAGGTGGACACGTTCGAGCCCGTAACCCGCATCGACGCCGTTTACTGTCGTCGCAATCACGGGCGCGGCGTCGGGCACCCGATTGAGCGCGTCGTCCAGTTGGCCGCCGACCTGCACATCGTCGAGATCGAGATGGAGTAGTTCATTGTCAATGGCAAACCGGATCGCCTGACCCGTGAGCGGACCGATCCCCGCGACCGCATCGATGTCCGAGTCTCGCCAATTGACGGTACTTGAGAGGTCGCAGTGCTCGATCGAGATGTTGAGAGTCTCCGCTTGCTGGTGGAGGGCGCGCAGCCTGGGATGGTCGTGCTGTGCCGGGTGGACGAAGACGAGCACTGTGCGGGCGGGAACGCGATCGGCAATTTGTAGTGTCGTCATCTGCACACACTACCCTTACGTAAGGTTAGAGTAGCTCTATGTTCAACTCTCCCAAAGAAATGTGTTCAGAGAGATCGACTCAGCGCCCCTGCCGAGACTGTCTGCTGGGCAACCCCAATAGATACGGGGAGAAGTCAGCGGAATGAAAAGGAGCGAAGCGACCTATCCGCTGACTCTCCTGGCACTCGATGGCATCCGTCGGACAACGCGCTCGCTCTTGTGCCGCAGGCCGTGCCGCGATCTGGGTTACACCTCGACCTGTCGATCTCCACCGTGATGCTGATCGACGGCCGAGCCGTCCGGGTTCCCGAAAACACTGGCATCTCCGTGCGACGCGACGACCACGGCCTGATGGAGTATCACGCCAGTCTCGACGCCTGAGATCGACTGCGCGACCTGTGACGTAGTTCGCACCGAACCGTCCGTGGCAACGCTTACGTGAGGGTATAGTTGCTCGGCCGCTGTTGCGGTGTGCCGCGTGCTGGGTCCTTGTGTCTCTGCCAAGGTCGACCCGAATCCGAATCCCCTCACTGGAGCAACATGTCTTTCAATCCATCCGCGGTCGCGCTCGACGACCCGTTGGCGTTCGACGATTCGTCGGTGCGGAGCGCACTGCGATCACCCAAACGGCTACGTATCGAGTTGCTCGCCGGCCTCGCCGTCGCCCTCGCCCTGATCCCCGAGGCAATCTCGTTCTCGATCCTCGCCGGCGTTGATCCTCAAGTCGGCCTGTTCGCGTCGTTCACGATGGCGGTGACGATCTCGATCGTCGGTGGTCGTCGCGCCATGATCTCGGCCGCAACCGGGGCGATCGCACTGGTGATCGCACCAGTGGCCAAGGAACATGGCCTCGACTTCTTGATCGCAACCGTGATCCTCGCCGGCGTGATGCAGGTGGCGTTCAGCGTTGCCGGCGCGGCAAAGCTGATGCGCTTCCTCCCTCGCAGCGTCATGGTCGGCTTCGTCAACGCGTTGGCCATCGTGATCTTCACCGCCCAACTCCCCGAGTTGATCGACGTGCCCGCGGTCGTGTACCCCCTGGTGGCAATCGGCGTGGCGATACTGGTCTTCATGCCCCGGCTCACCGGAGCGATCCCGGCACCGCTCGTGGTGATCGTGCTGCTCACGATCGTTGCGGTCGCGATGGGGCTCGACATCCCGACCGTCGGCGACCAGGGTGAGCTGCCCGGCAGCCTGCCGTCGTGGTTCATCCCCGACGTGCCGTTCAACCTCGAAACGTTGCAGATCATCGCCCCGTACTCGTTCGCCATGGCACTCGTCGGTCTGCTCGAGTCGCTGATGACGGCCAAACTGGTCGACGACATCACCGACACGCACTCCGACAAGACCCGTGAAGGGTGGGGTCAGGGCGTGGCCAACATCGTCACCGGCTTCTTCGGCGGCATGGGCGGCTGCGCCATGATCGGCCAGACGATGATCAACGTGAAGACGTCAGGGGCCCGCACCCGGATCTCCACATTTGCCGCGGGCGTGTTCCTCCTGATCCTCGTCGTCGGCCTCGGCGACACCGTCGCGCGCATCCCGATGGCCGCGCTCGTGGCAGTGATGATCATGGTGTCGGTCGGCACGATGGACTGGCACAGCATCCACCCGCACACGTTGCGTCGCATGCCATTCAGCGCCACGACGATCATGCTCACCACCGTGATCGTGACGGTCACGACTCACAACCTCGCCTACGGCGTGATCCTCGGCGTGATCGTCGCGATGATCTTCTTCGCTCGCCGGGTGTCGCACTTCACGCAGGTGATCCCCGTTGCTCATCCCGACGAGCACACGTGTGTGTATGCGGTTCACGGCGTGTTGTTCTTCGCGTCGAGCAACGACCTCGTGTACCAGTTCGACTACGCCCACGACCCGCAGAACGTCATCATCGACCTCTCAGCAGCGCAGATCTACGACTCGTCCACGGTCGCCGCGCTCGACGCGATCGTGCTCAAG